>NZ_JAYXBQ010000020.1:0-61535 GCF_039668335.1 Mycobacterium sp. SM3041
ATTCATCAGTCACTACCCCATCATCCCAAAGACACCGTGAGGAACAATTTCGCCCATGACTCGCGTCGTCGTGATCGCCACCGGAGGCACCATCGCCACCAGTACCGACCAACACGGAATAGCCCGCCCGACACGTAGCGCCACCGACCTGGTCCACGATCTGGGCGCCGGAGTCCAGATCGACACCGTCGACCTCATGTCGGTCGACAGTTCCGAACTGACCCCGGCCGACTGGGACCGGATCGCAGTGGCGGTGCGGGCCGCCGGTGACGCCGATGGGATCGTGATCACGCACGGCACCGACACCATGGAAGAAACCTCGTTGTGGCTCGACATGACGTACGACGGAGCCGTACCGGTGGTCCTGACCGGCGCGATGCGCAGCAGCGACGCGCCCGATGCCGACGGCCCGGCCAATCTGCGCGATGCGATCAGCGTGGCCGCCACTGGGTCCGCTCGCGACCTCGGGGTGCTGGTCAGTATGGCCGGCCAGGTGTGGCAGCCCCTGGGCCTGACCAAGACCGGGCACGGTTTGCTCGGCACGGCGGTCGGGTCGCTCAGCGACGGCTCGTTCGTCCCCGGTGCGGTCAAAAGACGGCCACGACTCGGCGCGTTGTCGGCGGCGTCCGCGCCGCGGGTGGACATCGTTGCCGCGTATGCCGGCAGCGACGCACTGGCCATGGACGCCTTTGCCGCGGCGGGCGCCGGTGGACTGGTGCTCGAATCACTCGGCTCGGGCAATGCCGGGTCCAAGGTGCTCGCCGGGGTGCAGCGGCTGTGTGCCGCCGGCGTCGCGGTGGCGATTGCGACGCGGGTGCCCGGTGCACGCGTCACATCGGGCTACGGTCCCGGACGGGCATTGCTGGACGCCGGGGCGGTGTCCGCGGGCGGGTTGCGCGCCGCCCAGGCCCGCGTATTGCTGATGGCGGCACTCGCCGCCGAGATATCGGTGACAGACCTGTTCGCTGAGTGGGTTTAGCGAAACCGTCCCACTGAGTGGACGATTTGTCCGTCAACATGCGCTGAATTGACGACCCAATGATAATTTCCCCCACGCCCAACTCCCGGGGGGATGACAGTGGAATCGACGGCGCTCGGTAGCCGACACCAACCGCAGAAACGCCTCGACATTCAGGGCATGCGCGCGATCGCAGTGGCCCTCGTCGTGCTGTTCCACGCGGAGCTCCCCGGATTCGGCGGCGGTTACGTCGGTGTCGACGTCTTCTTTGTGATCTCCGGATTCCTGATCAGCACGCACCTGTTGAGCGAGCTACGCCAGCGCGGGCATATCCGGTACGGCGCGTTCTATGCCCGGCGGGTGCGACGGCTGCTGCCGGCCGCCTTGACCGTCATCGTCGCCACGGTGGCCGCAGCCGCCTGCTGGGTGTCTCCCCTGCAGTTCGGGTATGTCGTCAAGGACGCCATTGCCGCGACGTTCTACGTGCCGAACGTCCTGTTCGCCTACCGCGCGACCGACTACCTCGCCGACAAGACGCCGTCGCTGTTCATGCACTACTGGTCGCTCGGCGTGGAGGAACAGTTCTACCTGCTGTGGCCGGCGTTGCTCGTCGGGCTGTTCGGCCTGGTCAAGCTGCGCAGCCGTCGCGTGGCTGCCATCGCCGCGGTCGTCGCGGCATCGTTCGCGCTGTGCGTGTGGCTGACCGGCTTCTCGCAACCGAACGCGTTCTTCATCCTGTTCGCACGGATTTGGGAATTCGGCGTCGGCGGCCTCGTCGCGCTCATCCTGCTGACTCGTGGCCGCGTCTTCGGTGACCGCGTCGGTGCCGTCGCCGGCTGGGCCGGGCTGGCCGCGATCGTCGGCAGCGGTGTGCTGTTCTCCACCGCCACCGAATACCCCGGCGACGCCGTGGCGGTGCCGGTGCTCGGCACCGCGCTGCTGATCGCGGCCGGCCCCGTCCGCCGGGGACCCGCGGCACTCCTGAGCCTGCGCCCGCTCACCTGGATCGGCGATGTCTCGTACTCGCTGTACCTCGTGCACTGGCCCCTGCTCGTGCTGCCCGTCGCCGCCACCGGCTACATGCACACCTCGCCCCTGTGGTTGCGTGTCACGATCGTCGCGGCCTGTGTCCCGCTGGCGTGGCTGCTCTACCGCTACGTCGAGCAACCGGGCCAGCATCTGACATGGCTGAACGCGGCCCGCCCGCGCCGCACGCTCACCGCGACCGCCGGCGTGATGGCCGCTGTCTGCGCCGTGGTTCTCACTGTCGCCGTCTTACAGAGCCCGACGTTGGACGCGGGCCGACCCGCAGCACCTGCCCGGCTGAGTCTGAAACCGGCCGGCACCCCATATGTGCCGAGCAATCTGAATCCCCGGCTGTCTGCCAGCGAGAGTGCCCAGCCCGTCATCTATGCCAACCATTGCCACCGTGACGAATGGGCCACAAATGCGGCCGGTTGCGTGATCGGCACCAACCCTGCGGCCCCAGTGGTCGTCCTGTTCGGCGATTCCCATGCCGCGCAGTGGTATCCGGCGCTGTCAAAGTTGGCCGACCAGGGCTTGATCCGGCTGGACAACCGCACCAAGAGCCACTGCCCGTCGGCCCACATCCACATCGCCCACTACCCGCGCTGCGACCGGTGGCGCGAAGCAGTGCTCGACAGCCTGGCAGACACCAAGCCCACGCTGATCTTGCTGGCAGGCTGGGGAGCCAGCTATGTGCGCGACGACGCGGACGCAACAGCGCACTGGCGGAAAGCACTCACAGACACTCTCGACGAACTGCCGACGCAGTCGCGCGTCGCGATGCTCGCCGACACCCCGTCGACCGGTGTCCCGCCGTCGTACTGCCTGGGTCTCTTCCCCACCGACACCCAGCGGTGCGCGCTTCCGCGCAGCAAGGCGCTCGACGCGCGCGTCCGCCTGGCCGAACGGGATCTGGCGGCCAGGGGCGCATTCAGCTATCTGGATTACACCGACTACCTGTGCAATGACACCGTCTGTCCGACCATCCTCGGTGACACCCTCGTCTACCGCGACGGGCATCACCTCACGACCGACGTGAGTGTCCAACTGGCACCAGTGGTCGCTGCGGGCCTGATGCCGCTGCTCAGCGCGGACGACGAACACCTCGAGCCGGGACCGGCCGAGATGGCCGTCACGGGCCCCGGCTTGCCGGATCGGGGGCACGGCCTGCCGCCCCACCACGACTAGTTCGCGTCGTCGGCCGGCAACTGCGCCAGGTACTCCTGCCAGTCCAGGCTGTCGACGGGATCGGCGCGGGTGATCTCCGGATCGTCGGCCGCGACGGTGCGGGCCACCCCGGGACCGCTGGCCCGGGTCTCGAATCGCACTGTCATGACGCCATGCCCGGCGCCCTGCACCCAGCCGTGGCCGTGATCCGGATGCCGCACGTCATCGCCGACGCGCCACGGGGATTCGGCCGGCGTGGCGCTCAGCGGGCCGGCCTCACCTGCCGAGGTGGCGACCTCGGCATCGTCCGCCATCTCCAACTCCGGGAACAGGGACTCCTGCCGGGCGTCGGTCAGGCCCGAAAATCCAACGCCCACAAGGCGAATCGGACCGATCTCGATGGGATCGAGCAGCAACCGGCGGGCCGTCGCCGCCAGGGTCGACGGGTCGGTCGTCGCGTACGGCAACGTGGCCGAGCGGGTCAACGTACTCATGTCTGACTTCTTCAGCTTCACCGTGACGGTGCGGGCACCGCGCCCGTCGCGCTGCAGCCGGCGGTGCGCGTGCTCGGCGATGGGCCCGATCCTCTCGCGCAATTGGTCAAGGGTCGTCAGGTCGACCTGGAACGTGGATTCGGCGCTGATCTGTTTGGCCTCGGCGCGCTCGACAACCGGCCGGTCATCGATGCCGCGGGCCAGCCGGTGCAACGCCGGGCCGACGGTGCCGCCGAGGACGTCGGCGGCCTCGGCATCGGTGAGCGCCGCCAGCGCGCCCACGGTCTCGATGCCCAGCCGGTGCAGCTTCTCCTCGGCTACCGGCCCGATTCCCCACAGCTTGCGGACCGGTAGCGCCGCCAACAGCGAGCCCTGCTCGTCGCCACTGATGATCCGGACCCCGTCGGGCTTGGCCAGACCCGACGCGATCTTGGCGACCTGCTTGCCCGAACCGGCGCCGACCGAGGCCACCAACCCCGTCTCGGCGCGCACGGCGGCCCGCAGGTCCTGACAGAACTGCCGGACCTCGTCAGGCTCGGCGCCGACCAATTCGGCCGGCTCACCGAACGCCTCGTCGAACGACAGCTGCTCCAGCACCGGTACCACGGCACGCACCGCGTCGAGCGCGCGCCGGCTGGCCACCGAATACACCGCACCACGCGGCGGCAGCACGACGGCGGAGGCACCGACGAGCCGCCGGGCCTGATGCATGGGCATCGCCGAGCGGGCGCCGAATCTGCGGGCCTGGTAACTGGCCCCGGCCACCACGCCACGACCACCGAGCCCGCCGACCAGCACCGGGCGGTCCCGCAACGTAGGCCGGGTCAGCTGCTCGACGGACGCGAAAAAGGCGTCCATGTCGAGGTGCAGGACCCAGCGATCCACAGTCGCCAATGCTATGTCGATACCCTTCTCGGCATGAACGACGTGCCGATCCGTGACGAATCGATCCGGCTGGGGCAGTTCCTCAAACTGGCCAACCTCATCGACAGTGGCGCCGACGCCAAGGCGGTCATCGGCGACGGCATGGTGCGCGTCAACGGCCAGGTCGAGACACGGCGCGGACGGCAGCTGCGTCCCGGCGACACCGTGACCTTCGAGGGGCAGTCGGCGCGGGTCAGCGGCTGACCCGCGCCCGGGGCCGTCAGGCCTTCGCGATCGCGGCCCGGACGCCGTCACCGACGTCGGCGCCGTCGGCCAGCTCGCCCGCATCCACCACGGTGAAACCGGTGGCCAGGATCTCGCCGGCGATCAGGTCGGCGTGGGTGGTCGCCCACTGCTGCTTGTCGGCCGGCACCGCGAACGTCACGGTGATGCGGTCGGACACGTCGAGGCCCGTGGCTTTGCGCAGGTCCTGCAGTTCACGGATCCGGTCCTTCGCCCAGCCCTCGGCTTCCAGCTCGGGAGTGACGGTGGCGTCGAGCACCACCAGACCCGCACCCTCGGGCAGCGCCGCGGTGAAGTCCGGTTCTGCCGCAACGAGTTTCGAGCTGTACTCCGCCGGCAGCAGCACGGCGGGGCCTGCGGTCAGCGTGCCGTCGGGATTGACGACGCCCTCCCCCGCCTTGACCGCCTTGATCGCGGCCTGCACGTCCTTGCCGATGCGCGGACCCGCGACGCGCGCGTTGACGGTCAGTTCGAACTTGCCGTAGGCGTCGATGTCGTCGGACAGTTCGACGGCCTTGACGTTGAGCTCGTCGGCGATGAGATCCTTGAACGGCGCGAGGGCCGACGGATTATCTACGGCCACAGTCAGTTTCGGCAACGGCAGCCGCACGCGCAGCTTCTTGGCCTTGCGCAGCGACGAACCCGCCGAGCACACCTCGCGCACACGGTCCATCGCCGCGACCAACTCGGGGTCGGCCGGGACCACACCTGCTTCGGGCCAGTCCGTCAGGTGGACCGAACGCTCGTCGGTCAGCCCCTGCCACATCTTCTCGGTGGCCAGCGGCAGCAGCGGTGCGGCCAGGCGGCAGGTCACCTCGAGCACGGTGTGCAGCGTGTCGATGGCGTCGGCGTCTTCTTCCCAGAACCGCGAACGGGACCGGCGCACATACCAATTGGTGAGCGCCTCGGCGAACTGGCGCAGCTGCTCGCAGGCGCCCGAGATGTCGCACGCGTCGAGCGACTCAGTGAGGGTGTCCCGCAGGTCGGCGAGCTTGGCCAGGATGTACCGGTCCAGCACGTGCGTCGAATCCGTGCGCCACGTGCCCTTCTTCGGTGCATACAGCGCCAGGAAGGAGTACGCGTTCCAGACCGGCAGCAGCACCTGCCGGACACCGTCGCGGATGCCCTGCTCGGTGACGATCAGGTTGCCGCCCCGCAGGATCGGCGAGGCCATCAGGAACCAGCGCATGGCGTCCGAACCGTCGCGGTCGAACACCTCGGACACGTCCGGGTAGTTGCGCAGCGACTTGCTCATCTTCTGGCCGTCGTTGCCCAGCACGATGCCGTGCGCCACACAGGTCTTGAAGGCCGGGCGGTCGAACAGCGCGGTAGCCAGCACGTGCATGGTGTAGAACCAGCCGCGCGTCTGGCCGATGTACTCGACGATGAAATCGCCCGGGAAATGGGCCGATTCATCCGCACTGCCGTCGAACCAGTCGGCGTTCTCGAACGGATAGTGCACCTGCGCATAGGGCATCGAACCCGAATCGAACCAGACGTCGAACACGTCCTCGATGCGGCGCATGGTCGACTTGCCGGTCGGATCGTCGGGGTTGGGCCGGGTCAGCTCGTCGATGTAGGGCCGGTGCAGGTTGTCGGGCCGGACGCCGAAGTCGCGTTCCAGCTCGTCGAGGCTCCCGTAGACGTCGATGCGCGGGTAGGCCGGGTCGTCGGACTTCCACACCGGAATCGGGCTGCCCCAGTAGCGGTTTCGCGAGATCGACCAGTCGCGCGCATTGGACAGCCACTTGCCGAACTGGCCGTCCTTGACATGCTCGGGGTACCAGGTGATCTGCTGGTTCAGCTCGACCATCCGGTCCCGGAACTCGGTGACCTTGACGAACCACGACGACACCGCGCGGTAGATCAGCGGGTTGCGGCACCGCCAGCAGTGCGGGTAGGAGTGCTCGTAGGTCTCGTGCCGCAGCAGGACCGGAGCGTTGACCGCCGCCGGGCCGGTGCCGTTCTTGAGATCCTTGATGATCTGCGGGTTGGCCTCGAAGACCTGCTGACCCTGATAGTCGGGCACCGTCGAATCGAACCGGCCCGTGGAGTCCACCGGCGTGACGGCGACGATCCCGGCGGCGTCACAGGTGGCCTTGTCGTCCTCGCCGTAGGCCGGCGCCATGTGGACGATGCCGGTGCCGTCCTCGGTGGTGACGAAATCGCCCTGCAGCACCTGGAACGCGTTCTGCGCCTTGTCGCTGTCGACGAAGAACGCGAACGGCGGCAGGTAGTGCGTGCCCAGCAGTTCGGCGCCGAGGTAGGTGCCGACGACCACCGGCTCTTCGCCGAACTCGCGCGCATAGGCCGCCAGCCGCGGCTCGGCCAGCACGTAGTTCTGCTCGTCGGGGCCCACCACCTGCACGTAGGTGACCTCGGGGTGCACGGCGACGGCCTGGTTGGACGGCAAGGTCCACGGCGTCGTGGTCCAGACCAGGAGGCGGGCACCGGCCACCGGGCCGTCGGTGGCGACGAACCCGACGGTCAGCGCCGGGTCCTGCCGGCTCTGGTAGACGTCGTCGTCCATCCGCAGCTCGTGGTTGGACAGCGGCGTCTCGTCGTTCCAGCAGTACGGCAGCACGCGGTTGCCCTCATAGGCCAGGCCCTTGTCCCACAGCTGCTTGAACGCCCAGATCACCGACTCCATGAACGTCAGGTCCAGGGTCTTGTAGTCGTTGTCGAAGTCGACCCAGCGGGCCTGGCGCGTGACGTAGGACTGCCACTCGTTCGAGTACTTCATGACCGACGCCCGACACGCGTCGTTGAAAGCGCCGATACCCATGGCCTCGATCTGGGCCTTGTCGGAGATGCCGAGCTGGCGCTGCACCTCGAGCTCGGCGGGCAGGCCGTGGGTGTCCCAGCCGAATCGGCGCTCGACCTTGTAGCCGCGCATGGTGCGGTACCGGGGAACGATGTCCTTGACGTAGCCGGTCAACAGGTGGCCGTAGTGCGGCAGCCCGTTGGCGAACGGCGGACCGTCGTAGAAGACGTATTCGGGGGCGCCGTCGCGGCGCGCGATGCTGGCGCGGAAGGTGTCGTCACGGGCCCAGAACTCCAGAACCTCGGTCTCGAGGTCGGGGAAATTCGGTGTGCCACTGGCTGTCTTGGGGTACGCGCTCACGTCTGGTCTCCAGTGCCGTCAGCACCAAACGGTGCTCAGTTCCAGGCACGGGGACGACGATCTCGCGTCTGGACGCGAGTGCCGCGGTACCACCCCGCTTGCGCACCGCCGACCCCGGAAGGTCGCACGCGTGCGCCGCTCAACTGCAGGCGATGACGGGCCCACCCGTTCGGTTCTACTGAGCCGCGGCGTTGATGGCGCCGGCCGTTCTTCCGAATGCTCCCCGGTGATGGCCGGATCGATGCGAATGCAGCGATTCTAACGGGCGCGGGCCGCCGCGGATCACGCCGGACTACTCCGCGACCGGCAGGGCCTCCGAGGCGAGCTCGATGACGGCGTAAGAGAACTGCTCGGCGAGTTCTTCCACGGTGTAGGGCTCGAACTGGTGCCGGGCGTACCACCAGTCGACGTGCAAGGCGTCGTCGGCGTGGAACGCGCGGACCTCGAGCGTGTGGGCCGGGCCCGGGTGCTCGCCGTCGATGGCGGACATGCCGTAACTGAACAACACGTCGGCAACGTCGTTCGGGTCGGCCGCGGCGGCCGCCAGGGCGCCGCGGACCGCCTGCACCATCGCGGTGGCGTCGACGTCCGATGCGGAGGCCGCCTCCACCTCGAGCCGCCGGATCACGGCCAGGCCGCCGCCGGAGCGTTCCTTCGCTGCGGCCACGTCGACCGCGGCTCGGCCGGGCCCGATGACCCGCTCGATCGCGCGGCCGAGGGCGGCGATCAGCAGCACCTCGGCATCGACTCCCAGGTATTCGACCGCGCCCTCGAGCTCGGCGGTGATCACCGGCGACAGCGGGGCCTCGAGGCGCCGCATGTCGACCGCAGTACCGGCGGTGTCGAAGCCGCCGAACTCGTAGTCGGCGACATGCATCGTCGCCGCAGCAGCAGAAGGGAGAACGGCGTCGAACTCACCGGCGTACGCAAGAGTCATGTGATGCAGACTACAACACGATTCCCAAATTTGGGACATAGCTCCCGAAACTGTGACGCCCATGTCAATTACGGCTTATGTGTCGCAAAAACAGTTGCTAGCAACCAAAGGGGGGAAGGGTCTATCGTGGCAGAGTGCCCCGAACAGACCAGAACGGCAGACAGCTCAAGGCGCTGCTCGACTACATCTTCGACGGCGACGTCGAAGCGAGGGAGATCTACGGTGCGCTCGGAACGTCGAGCAGTACGTACTACCGGCGAATCAAAGAGGCCGACTATCCCAACGCGGAAGAACTCCGCCTGGTGGCCGATCACTTCCGGTTGAGCTATCCCGACCTGCAGGTTCGGTTCGGCCTGATGAGCCACGACGAGGTCATCAACTACATCCAATCGGCACCCCTCGCGGTTGCCACGGCGGCGCCGGCGGTCCCCAAACGCGCCACAAAGTTGTCGGAGATGACGCGACGCGCTGATGCGCCGCCGCTATGACCAGTAGAATCTGAGCGTTCGCAGGCGCTGGCAAAGGCTCCAACCATGGCTCTCACATTGCTCATAACCATCACTCTCGCCTGTATGGCGTGGAGTTTGTGGATTCGTCGCGTCACCTGGTCGTGCCGCTGGGAAGTGGCAGCGACCCTCAACATCGCGCTGCAGGCCGCCGCCGTCGCCCTGATGTCCCCGATGGCCGCCGACACCCTGGGCCGCGCCATCCACTCGGCAACCGGTGTGTGGAACCTGCCCGCCTACCTCGGACATGACTGCTACATCGTGGCCGCCTCGGCCATCGTCTACAACGCCATCGGCCGCCTGGCCGACGACGCCGCCATGCAGAAGATGTTCACGCAGTACATCGAGCGGCCCGCGACCCTGTGCATCCCGGTGCTGCTCGCGCTCTTCTCGATGAGCGTGGCCGGTCGCGAGTACTCCCCCGACCTGTTCACCATGCCCACCGACGGCTGGCTGGCCGCGTACTGGCTGGTGCTGTGCGGCACCCTGACCTACCTGCTGGTGTTCGGCGGCCGCGCCCTGCTGGTGTTGCGCAAGAACCCCGACTCGCGGCGCATCGCCAACATCTATCTGTTCGCCACCGCCAGCGGCATCATGGCCTGCGCCACCCGCATCCTGACATCGCTGGTGCCCGAGCTGCAGCCCCTCGAAGACGGCAAGTTCGTCTGGGTCTTCGCCTGCATGTGCGGCGGGGTCTTCGCGCTGGCGTCCGCGCACTCGTGGCTGATCAAGACCAAGTGGTTCTCGAAGGCGGCCCACTGAGCCTCCAGCGCTGACCGTCGGAGACTCGTCAGCAAAAGGCCCGATCCGTCAAAATCTGCGAGGATGCCTTACTCTGCTATCCGGCACCCGGTGTCAGTTTGACTGTGTTTCACCACCTTCGACGACACCCGGCCTTCACCCCTGCCCGAACATCCCCGAGGAGGAAGTGTCCGTGATCGAGTCGTCTCTGCCGGCCGTCCTGCGCGAGCGCGCCAGCCTGCAACCCAACGACGTGGCTTTCACGTTCATGGACTACGACACCGACCCCGATGGCGTGGCCAAGACCCTCACCTGGGCTCAGCTGTACCAGCAGAGCGTCGCAGTGGCGCACGAACTGCGCCAGCACGGTGAGATCGGCGACCGCGTGGTGATCGTCGCCCCGCAGTGCCTCGAATACGTCGTCGGCTTCCTCGGCGCCCTCGAGGCCGGCATGATCGCCGTCCCGCTGACCCAGCCGATCATGGGCCACCACGACGAGCGCGTCATCTCGGTCATGAAGGATGCGCAGCCGGTCGTAGCCCTGACCACCGCGGCCAGCAAGGACGCCGTCGCGCAGTACGCGACGCCGAACGACGACGGCCGCAGCCCCGTCGTGCTGGCCGTCGATGAACTGGACCTGGAGACGCGTCGTAAGCCGTTCTCCCGCCGCGAAGTTCGGCCCGAGACCGCGTACCTGCAGTACACCTCCGGCTCGACCCGCACCGCCGCCGGCGTGATGGTCTCGCACCGCAACGTCTCGGCCAACTACGAGCAGATGATCGCGGTCTTCTTCTCCGAGTGGGGCAAGGTCGCGCCGGCCGGCAGCACCGTGGTGACATGGCTGCCGCTGTACCACGACATGGGCCTGCTGCTCGGCGTGTGCACGCCGATCCTGGGCGGCTGGCACACCGTGATGACCAGCCCCATCTCGTTCCTGGTCAAGCCCGCCCGCTGGATGCAGTTGATGGGCAGCCACAAGAACGTCATCACCGCCGCGCCGAACTTCGCCTTCGACCTGGCCGCCGCGCGGACCACCGACGAGGACATGGCCGGCAAGGACCTGAGCACGGTCCTGACGGTCTTCAGCGGCGCCGAGCGCGTACAGCCGACCACCGTGAAGCGCTACATCCAGCGCTTCGCCAAGTTCGGGCTGCCGGGCAAGTCTGTCCGCCCGAGCTACGGCCTGGCCGAGGCGACCCTCTACGTGGCATCCCGCGAATCCGGCGAGCCGCCGACGGTCGTGGAATTCGACACCGAGAAGCTTGCCGACGGCATCGTCGAGCGCGTCGAGTCCGGCAGCCCGCTCGTGAGCTACGGCTTCTCGCCCTCCCCCCTGGTTCGCATCGTCGACCCGGAGACCCGCCGCGAGGCTGCCGAGGGCACCGTCGGTGAAATCTGGACGCACGGCGAGAACGTGTGTGCCGGCTACTGGAACAAGCCCGAGGAAACCGAGAAGACCTTCCGCGGCGTACTCGAGGACGCTCCCGAGGGCACCCCGTCGGAGTACTGGCTGCGTACCGGCGACCTCGGCTTCATCTCCGAAGGCTCGCTGTTCATCATCGGCCGGATCAAGGACCTGCTGATCATCCGCGGCCGCAACCTGTACCCCGACGACATCGAGGCCACCGTCAGCGCGGTCTCGGGTGGCCGTACCGCCGCCGTCGGTTTCGAGGAGGACGGTGTCGAACAGTTCGCCGTCGTCATCGAGATGAAGAAGCGCGGCGAGACCGAGGACGAGGTCCGCGAGAACCTGGCACAGGTCAAGCACGACATCACCTCGGCCATCTCCCAGGTGCACGGTGTGAATGCCGCCGACCTGGTGCTGGTCGGCCGGGGCTCGATCCCGATCACCACGAGCGGCAAGATCCGCCGCCAGGCCTGCACCGAGCTGTACCGCAAGGGTGAACTGGCGCGCCTGGACGCGTGATCCACCTCCGGTCCCGGGCTGCGTAGCGCGGCCCGGGATTCGCGGTGGACTGATCCTGCGCTAGGCGCGGGTGAGGAGAATATCGGTTCGCCGGACCGGGGTGGTTCGAATCTCGGTGAGCGGGCGTTCTCTCCATTTCAGATACCACGCATTGCTGTAACCGTTCTCCACTTCGTATGCCACGAAGTTTTGCTGAATTCGCTTGAACAGCACATCGAATGCGGGTTGGTCGTCTTCGGGATTGGCCTCGAAGATGATGCTCATATTCTCGGGAAACGCATCGATATGGTCGAAAATGTCGTTGAGAATGGTTGTTTCAGCACCTTCGACATCCATCTTGATCAGCCGGATACGTGCCAATTCCTCGGCCGAGAGAATATCCAGCAACGGAGCCGCTGCGACTGTCGCGCATTTCTTCCCGCGGCGCGACGGCAAGGTGGTGGTGGCACCGATGTTTCGGGGGCCGAAGTCATACAGGTCGAGTTCGCCCACACGGTCGGAAACCGCCACATTCACCGGGCGGATGTGGTCGGCGAGTTCGGGGTTGCGGTCGAGATTGTGCAGCAGCTTCCGGTAGATGTGCGGTGCCGCCTCGATGGCCACGACGTCGGCTTTCGTCGCCGCGAGCATGGAGTCGTAGCCGATGTTCGCGCCGATGTCGACAAACAGATCGCCCGGAGCCAGACTGCTTTCGATGATTCGCGAAATGGCGGGTTCCCACACGCCGTAGTAGATGATGCTCCGCTGTATCGAGTCGACGGGGTCGCAATGCACGGTGGCCCCGTAATAAGTGGTCGCGTCTCGCGGCTTTCTGAGCCCGAGTTGATACCAGTCGAGAATGCCACCCCCGATCCATCCTGGGAGTGGCCGCAATGAGTCAGCGAATTTCCGGAGATCCATAGCTGATCGAATATCCTGTTCTTTAGAGTCGCGGTGCGATCGCGTCGGGCCCTTCGCACAAATCGACGTCTAAATCCCCCCACCGGACAGCAGGAATTCAACCAGCTTTATTGACGAGAAAGTTCAATTTCCCGGAATTCGATATCGGCTCAGCCGAAGAAGCCGCGGTGCTGCACCGCTCCGGCCGCCTCGAAGGCCGTCGTCATCTGGCAGGCATCACACGTGGCGGCGTAACCGCACTCCGGGCAGGGTTCGACCTCGTCGGACTCCCGGCGGGCCTTGCGCTCGGCCAGCAGCCGTTCGGTGGCGGCGAGGGCCTCGGCCTCCTCGGCCTCTTCCCGCTTGCGTCGCGGCGACTTTGACGGCCACCAGTTGGCGTCGCCGAGCAGTGCCGCCATCGCCGGCACCGTCACCGTACGGACGATGAACGTGTCCAGCAGCAGGCCGACACCGATGATGAAGCCGAGCTGCACGGCGCCCAGGATGCTACTGACCGTCATCGCGAGCATCGACGCCGCGAAGATCAGGCCGGCAGAGGTGATGACGCCGCCGGTCGCGGCGACCGTTTTCACGATCGCCGAGCGCACGCCCCATTTCGCTTCGTCACGTATTCGGGATATCAGCAGCAGGTTGTAGTCGGCGCCGACCGCCACCAACACCAGGAAGGCGATACCAGGCACACTCCACGAGATGTCGTAGCCCAGGATGAACTGGAAGAACACCACGCCGATGCCCAGCGCCGAGCCGTACGACAGCACCACCGACAGCACCAGGTAGAGCGGTGCCACGACCGACCGCAGCAGCTGCACCAGGATCAGGAACACCACGATCAGCGTCACGATGACGATGTACTGGATGTCGCTGTTGTAGTAGTCGCGGATGTCGCGGTTCACCGCGGACAGACCGACCATCGACACCTTCGCGTCGGACAGCGTCGTGTTGGGCAGCGCCGTCTGGGCCGCCTTGACGATCGCGTTGGTCTGGTCCATGGCTTCCGTACCGAACGGGTTCAGCGCCGTCTGCACCAGATAGCGCACCGTGTGTCCGTCCGGGGACACGAACAGCGTCGCGGCCTTCTCGAACTCGTTGCGGCTCAGAATCTCCGGTGGCACGTAGAAACCGGCCATCTGTGGGGTGTTGGCATCGCGGCGCATACCGAGCAGGAACGACGAGGCCTGGTTCAGACCGCCGCCCATCCCCCGGACCTGGTCGACCAGCAACTTCACACCGTCGGCGAGCTGCTTGCTCGAATCGGCCAGCAGGTTGACGCCGTCGACCGCCTGCTGCAGGCGCCGCTCCAGATCCGCGGTGTCGTACAGGCGCAGCTGCTTGAGCAGGCTCGTGATGCTCTCGATGTTGGTGCCCATCCCGCGCACCTTGTCGTCCATGCCGGGGTCACTCTTGTACTGCTGCAGCATGTGACCGAGGTTGATGACCTTCTGCACCGTCTCGGGGTCGTTGCCCTCGTTGACGTTCTGCAGCCCGATCTTCAGGTCGTTGCACGCCGGGTAGTAGTTGCAGAACGGCGTCGCGTTGAGCGTCTCGAGGGCCTTTCCGGACCACTTGTAGACATCCCCGACGCGGACCAGCTGCCCACCCACGGCGTCGCCCAACGACGTCATCTGGGACACCATCTTGGCCGACTTGTCGAGATCGTCCAGCGTCTTCGACCCGCCGTACTGCTTCTGCAGCGCCGACATCTGGGTCAGCATCTGCCGCACCGGGCCGATCCCACCGAGCACCTGCGTGCGGATCTGATTCAGCGCGTCGGCGAGCTGGTACTCGCCGTCGACGAGCTTCTGCAGCAGCGCGTCGTTGCCGTTGATGAGGTTCGAGGCGTCCTTGAGCTTGCTGCCGACCTCACCGGCCTGGTAGGTCGCCTTGGCCTGCTCCAGCACGTCGCCGGTGGGACGGGTGATACCGCGAACGGCGTCGATGTGCGGCAGCTGCGCGACGCGCTGCGCCATCTGTTCCATGTCGGCGAGCGACTTCGGCGCCCGCAGGTCGCGTGGCGACTGGATCAGGATGAACTGCTGCATCGTCGTGCTGATCGGGAAGTGCTTGTTCAGCGCCTCGTAGGCGACGTTGCTCGCCGCGTCGGGGTCGAGGTCTTTGCGGTTGTCGTAGTTGTAGCGGACCATCGTGGCGCACCCGGCGAGCGCCAGCAGCACCGCGAGGCTGCCGGCCAGGTGGGTGACCGGACGGCGCACGATGTTGACGCCCGAGCGCCGCCAGAACTTGCCCGTCATGTCCTTGCGCGGCTTGATCCAGCCGCGCCGCCCGACCAGGACGATCAGCGCCGGCAGCATGGTCACGGACGCGAGGAAGCCGACCAGCACGGTCACGGCCAGCGCCGGTCCGATGGTGGCGAAGACCCCGAGGGTGGCGAACGAGAGCGCCAGGAACGTGATGGCGACGGTGCCGGCCGAGCCGGCGATGACTTCACCGATCGAGGTGAGCGCGGAGACCAGCGCGGCATCGGTGGCGACGCCCTGTCTGATGAACTCCTGATATCGGCTGAACAGGAATATGGCGTAGTCGGTCCCGGCGCCCATCATCATGCCGGTCATCAGCACCAGGGTCTGGGGCCCCACCGCGAGACCCAATAGGCCCAGCCCCGCCACCAACTGTTGCGCGACGATCAGCGAGACGCCGATGGTGACCAGCGGCAGCAACATCGCGACCACACTGCGGTACACGATGATCAGGATCGAGAAGACGAGGATGCCGGTGGCCGTCTCGATCATGTGCTGATCGCGGGCACCGATGTCGTTGATGTCCTGGAACGTGGCCGATGCGCCCACGATGTTCAGCGTCAGGTCGCTGCCCTTGACCACCTCTTCGATGGTCTTCTTGGCATTGCGGAACGCCAGCTGGCCCGGGCCGGTGCCCATGCTTCCGACGAGGCTGACGGGCAGCTGCACCGCTTTCCCGTCTTTGCTCGCCATCACCTGGCGCAGCTCGGGAATGTGGATGAAGTCCTGCGTCGACCTGACGTTGGTCTTGTCGGCGTTGAGCTTGTCGACGAGGCGCCGGTAGACCTCTTCGTCTTCCTTGCTGAAGCCCTTGTCGTTGGTCAGCAGGACGACCGCGATGTTGCCGGCGTCGGCCTCGCGGAACGCGTTCTTCATCGCGTTGCTGGCGATCAGCGTCGACGAATCCGGCGGGAGGAACGGCGGCGGGCGGCGGCTGGCGACGTCGACCAACGTCGGAAGTGCGAGAAAAAGGACGATCGCGATGCCGACCCAGGACGCCAAGACCACGACGGGACGCCGCACCACGAACTTGCCGAGTGCGGCGAAACCCGCATGTGCCAAAGCACCGCTTGGCCTGGCACGTTTCAGCATCCCCGACAGGCTACACGCCGCAAACCGATCTGATGCACCGACCGGCACCTCAATATCGAAGCCGCCGGAGAGCCGCCTGAGCCCCGCCGTGCTGTAATCGGGTGTGCCACTGACGAAGTCATCTCTCCTGTGCCGCACCTCCGGGTGCCGGGCGTCCTCGTTGCCATCCATGCCCCAGCAATGCGGAGATCAGCGGCAGACCGTTATGCTTGGCGTCCTGTGAAGTTTGCTATCGCCATCCATGGCACGCGTGGAGACATCGAGCCCAGCGGTGCCGTGGCCAGAGAATTGCTGCGTCGCGGCCACGAAGTCCGTATGGCAGTGCCGCCGAACCTGGTTTCATTCGTCGCTTCGGCGGGGCTTCCCGAGCCCGCCAGCTACGGTGTGGATTCTCAGCAGCAACTGGATGCGGACATCTTTCGCGACCATCTGAGCCTCAAGAACCCCGTGAGCGTCGTCCGCGAACTCCGGGACTACATGACGCAGGGCTGGCAGGACATGAGCGCCACCCTCACGGAGGTCGCCGCGGACGCGGATCTGCTGCTCGCGGGGACCACCTACCAGGAGGTGGCCGCCAACGTCGCCGAGCATTTCGACATCCCGTTGGCGGCGCTGCACTACTTCCCGTTCCGCCCCAACAGCCAGGTGCTGCCGGTACCGCTGCCGCTGCCCTTGATCCGCCGCGGCTTCGCGGTCGGTGAATGGTTCCACTGGCGCATGCTCAAGGAAGCCGAGGACATCCAGCGGCGTACCCTGAGGCTGCCGCCGGCCACCGTGCGGGCCGTCCGCCGTATCGAGGACCGTGGGGCGCTCGAAATCCAGGCCTACGACGAGGTGCTGTTCCCCGGGCTGGCGGCCGAATACGGCGACGCCAAGCCCCTGGTCGGGTCCATGTCGATGGAACTGCAGACCGATACCGACACCGACGTGATGGCGTGGATCGCAAATGGCAAGCCGCCCATCTATTTCGGCTTCGGCAGCATGCCGGTGGAGTCGCCCGCCGACGCTGTCGCGATGATCGACGCGGTGTGCGCCGAACTCGGCGAGCGGGCGCTGATCAGCTCGGGCGTCTGGGATCTGCCGGACACCCGGCTGGGCGATCACGTGAAGCTGGTCGGCGCGGTCAACCATGCCGCGGTGTTCCCGCTGTGCCGGGCCCTGGTCCACCACGGCGGCGCCGGCACCACCGCGGCCGGGCTGCGCGCCGGGATACCGACGGTGGTGCTGTGGGTCAGCGCCGATCAGCCGGTGTGGGCCGGGCAGGTCAAGAAGCTCCGGCTGGGCGCGTCGCGCCGGTTCTCGAAGACCACGCCGGCGTCGCTGAAGTCCGCGCTGCGCACCGCGCTGCAGCCGGAGTGCGCCGAGCGGGTGCGGGCTGCTGCCGCGCGCATGACGAAGCCCGCGGACAGCGTCGCACGCACCGCGGATCTGCTGGAAAAGGCCGCCCAGGCCCATTAGGGGCCTGGGCGGGAACGCCCGTCAGTAGATGGTCAGCGGCGTGAGGTCGAATTCCTCGAGCGTCTCGCGGACGAGTTCACGCAGCATGGCCCGGCTGTTCTCGGCCCCCACCTGGTAGCCGACGATGCCGAGGTTCACCCGGCCGTTGTAGCGGCCGGACGCGACCACCAGCAGGCCGCCGGGCCGCTCGATGTCGGCCCGCTTGACCTTCTGCTCGACGCCCCAGCAGTTCAGGAACGTCGCCTGGTTGACGCCATCGGGGCGGCACATCAGGTCCGGCAGCTCGGCGAAGTTGGAGCACGTCACCGGCATGTCGCCGAGCACCAGGTCGGCCGTCTTGTTCACCGCGCGCAGCGGGATGAACGGCGTCAGCGGCAGCAGGATGAACGACTCGTCCGGCTGCTCCTTGGCCGTCGACAGGGACGTACGCAGCGCGCCCCGCAGATCCGTCAGGTCCTTGGCGACGTGCGTCGGATCGACGGTGAGATTGGCGAAAGCCATGGCGTTGGCCCGGGTGTCCTCCATCGAGGTCCGGTCGTTGACGGCCACCATGAGCGCAATGTTGTTGTCGTGCTTGCGATGCCGTTCCATCCGCACACCGAGCCGGGCGGCGAACGCCGCCGCCAGGGAGTAGGTGTTGCCGCCGAGCGTGGCGCACTTGGCGTCCCACTGCTCGACGTCGATGTGGGTGCCGGCGAACGGCAGCAGCACGTACTCGTCGGGGTTGCCTGCCGTCACCGCGGGCCGGGTGTCGCCGGACTTGGAGATCTCGTGGCGCCTGCGGTGCAACATCTTGGCGGCGGCCACCACCGTGCGCCGGACCTCGGGCCAGTCCCGCCGCGCCTGACGCAGGTCGGCGCGCAGACCCTGCCAGCGGGTGCGGGAGCCCGGCTGGGCGTAACCCAGATCGCGGCCCTGCCCGAGCACCGACTCCATGATCGCGGCCACCGCACCGGTGCCGTCGATCAGGCAGTGCGACAGCGCCAGCGCGACACCCGTCGAACCGTCGCTGAACTTCTGGACGCCCAGGTGCCAGCCGGGACCGTGCTCCGGGTCGATCGGGATCTGCGACCGCTCCTCCAGCCAGTCGGTCAGTTCCGAACGCGGGCGGGCGGTTTCGACGATGTCCAGCGGGCGCTCGACGGCCGGCGCGGCCACCCAGCGGGCCCGGCCGAACGGCAGCGGCGAGCGCTCGATGCGCCGGGCCGCCAGGCTCCGGCCGAAGTTCTCGTGGAAGCGGCGCAGGCCATCGAGGTCGACGGGTCCTTCGTAGAACCACAGCGCCAGCATGACCTGGACCCGACCGCTGGCCCGGTACGACAGGAAGGTCGCCTCGTCCATGTAGTCCAGCCGGTCCTGCGGACGGTCCAGTTCCGGGGGCAGCTTGGCGAACCGGCCGCGGCCGGTTCCGTTCGACCGGGTATCAGTGGACAAAATAGACCTGGCCCTTCACTTCGGTTATTCGGTTGTCGAACTTGGGATTACGCGGACTATTCGTAGACCGCGGAGAGGCCGAACTCGGCCAGCGTCGCTTCCACGTGCGCACGCAACGTCGCCTTGGTGTTCTCGGCGCCCGGCTGGTAGCCGATGACCGCCATCGACACCCGGCCGATCAGCTGCATCGAGATGACCGTGAGGATGCCCTTGCGGTGCTCCATGACCGCACGCGGCACCTGACCGTCGACCCCGCGGGCCATGACGTACTCGGCGGGCGTCCCGTCGACACGCGCCAGATCGTCCGGCAGCACACCGAGGTTCGAGCAGAACACCGGGAGCTCACCGAACCCGACCGCGATGTCCGCGGCCTGGATGACGGCCCGCTTCGGGATGAACGGCGTCAGCGGCAGCAGCTCCAACTTCTCGTCGGGCTCCTCGCGCATCTTGCGCAGGGCTTCCTTGATGACCGCCCGCGTCTCCGTCAGATCCTCGGCGACGCCCTTCGGGTTGACGCGGGCATCACCGATCAGCACCGCATTGGCACGGGTGTCCTCGAGCGTGCGGTCGTTGATCGGCACCACCAGCGGCACCACGCCCTCGGCCTCGCTGAACCGGCCCATCCGCTCGGACAACCGCGCCGCGAACCCGGCGATCAGCGCGTAGCTGTTCCCGCCGAGCGCCTTGGCGCGCGCGTCGAACTCCGCGGCGTCGATGAACGCCCAGATCGCCGGCACCAGCAGGTTTTCCTTGGCGCTGGCCTCATCAAGATGGGCTGCCGCCGACTTTCCGGAACGCCGCAGCTCGCTGCGCTTCTGGTAAGCCTGTTTGGCCGCCGACTTGATCGAGCGCCCGAGTTCGGGCAGGTCACGGAAGGTCTGGCGGAAATCGGCACGCAACGCCTGCCATGACGACCTGGTCCGCGGCTGCGGCAGACCGAGGTCGCGCAGCTGGCCCGTCACCGACTCGAACACCGTCAGCATGGCACCGCCGCCGTCGCCGATGCAGTGTGAACCGACGAGGCTGACGACCGTGGCGCCGTCGTCGAGCGGCTGCACACCCATGTGCCAGGCCGGGCCGAACTCCGGGTCGACGGGGATCTGCGCATGCTCGTCGAGGAAGTCGCCGAGCTCGGCCCGCGGACGCACGGTCTCGTACACCCGCAGCGGCGCCGGCGGCCCCAGCGATGACACCCACCGGTGCCGGCCGAACGGCAGGATCGACGGCTCGATGCGCCGACCGGCCAGGCCGTGACCGAAGTTGTAGTGGAACCGGCGCAGGCCCTCCATGTCGACGGGATGCTCGTACACCCAGACGCACTGCATGACAGCGGCCTGGCCGGTGGCCCGCAGGCCGAGGAACATCGCCTGGTCGACGTAGTCGAGCACGCGGCTCTCATCACCGTCGTTGTTGTCTGCCAACCAGCGGCGCAACAAAGGCACGCGCGGCGGGCGCGTGGAGGTCGTCACAACTCAGCCCTTCACAGCTCGAATCAGTTCGCTGCGGCAACCGTTGTGGCGCAAGGCTTCCGAACGTCCCGCACCAGAACCGCCGTCGGCGACCCGCAGGTACACCGCGCGCATCGCGTGCAGGTACTTGTCCACCGATTCACGGGCGATGGGGTTGTCCGGGTAGGCGATGGTGACCGAGGTTTCCTTCTCGGAACGGTTCACCCAGATGCCGATCTGGTACGCCGAGCGGGCGTCGCTGTAGACGCGGCCGTTGAGCCGTTCCCACTCGTTCATGATCGCCGGCGACAGCGGCGGCAGGTTGGTGTCGAGGTACGACACCATCGGCACGCCCGGGTCGGCCTTGCGAATGCCCGGCACCTTGCCCTCGGCCAGTTCGAGTACGCGCTCGAACGGGACGTGTGCCAGGTCCATGCCGGCGTCGAACGCCTTCTGCATGGCGCGGGCGGTGTCGCCGAACGACTCCGGCACCACCGGGACGCTGATCGGCACGACGCCGGTGAACCAGCCCGTCGTCATGAACTCGGCCGGGGTGCGGCGCGTCGTGGTCGGGGTGATGACGTTGTAGATCGGCCGGCCCGTCAGCTCGTGCTCGGCGAGCGCCGCGCACGCGATGACGCCACCGATCACGCGGGCACCCGCGGACAGGCAGGCCGACTCGAACCGCTCCGACTGGTGCTTGTCCATCAGCCGAACCGTCAGCATCTCACCGCCGCAGGGCACCGACGGGTCGCCGAGGGGCAGCGGGAAGCAAGGCAGGGTGCCGTCGTTGGCCTCGGCGAACTTGATCCAGTCCTTGACCTCCGGCGACTCGAGCGTCAGCGCCGACGTGAACTCCGCCTGCTTGATGCAGTAGTCGTCGTAGCTGCCGGCGTCGGCCAGCGGGATCGGCGGGGCGCCACTGACGAGAGCCGCGTACATCAGGTGGATTTCGACGAGCACCAGTCCCATCAGCAGTGCATCGGTGTGCACGTGGTCGATGCTGAAGTAGAAGGTGAAGTGGTCGTCGCGCTGGATGATCCCGAAGTGGAAGCAGTCCCACTGCAGCGGATCGGGCGTCGCGAGGACGTGGTCGCGCCACTGCTGCGCGTTCATCTCGCCGTGCTCGGTGGCCACCAGCTTGATGTCGCGCGGGCTCTTCGCCGTCCGGCGGACGACGACGTCGTCTTCCGTCAGCTCGAACCAGCTGTGGAACGTGTCATGCCGCCGCACGTAGGCGTTGATGACGTGCGTCATGGCCCGGACGTCGCACTTGCCCGGCATGTCCCATGCGGCGATGTTCAGCCGTGCCATGTCCGTGCCGTTGCGCTCGTGCGAACGGAACGCGCGGATGTGCTGGCTCTGCTGATAGCTGACCGGTACCGAGCTGACCGGTGCGTTGCGCAGCTTGGCAAGCGATGCAGACGAAGGGTTCCAGGAAGTCAGAACACCCGAGGAACCCATCCAGTCATGGATGGTCCTAATCGCAACCATGTTCACTCTCCTGTGCTTCGGTGAATTCAGCGCGCGGCTTCTGTGACGCCCTACTCTGACCCGTCATGTCGAAATCGCCGTCGAAATCGCCTCCCCCAGGCGTTCTGCCAGTGCTCGGACATTCGTGATGTCCGACGAACCGATCCGGACTCCCGTCTCAGCTTCGATACGGGTCCGCAGTTCCAGCGCCCCGAGCGAATCGAGGCCGTACTCGGCCAACGGACGGTCGGGA
Source organism: Mycobacterium sp. SM3041 (assembly GCF_039668335.1). NCBI lineage: Bacteria > Bacillati > Actinomycetota > Actinomycetes > Mycobacteriales > Mycobacteriaceae > Mycobacterium > Mycobacterium sp. SM3041. The sequence goes on from NZ_JAYXBQ010000020.1 coordinate 22,361, forward strand.
TCGACAGATCGCCTAAGTATCATAGACATAGCGTCGGTGATCAGGCGCCTCAGACGAGCCGGCCGCTCCTCCTCCGACAGGGCGTGGAACTCCGCGAGGAATTCGCTGGTGCCCGCCCCGCCCCGCCCGATGTTGGCGAACGACTCCGCAAACTTGCTGGCCTGAGCGAAAGCCACCAGCCAGTCGGCCCCTGCGACCGGCGCGTAGCCGGCGTAGGCGCGGTCGTGGCGGATGATCGCGTCGAACGCGTAGGCGCCGTCCTCCGGATCGATCGCCATGGCCTCGTCGGCCGCCATGCCCTGCCCGGCGCCGATCTTGGCCCAGGCACCCCACGCGATGACCGTCGCCGCCAGCCCCTGCGCGCGGCGCCACTGGGTGAACGCGTCCAGCCAGCTGTTCGCCGCCGCGTACGCACCCTGTCCGGGCGAGCCCACCATGGCGGCAGCCGACGAGAACGAGCAGAACCAGTCCAGCTCGGACCCGGCCGTCGCCTCGTGCAGGTGCCACGCGCCGTACACCTTCGGCGCCCAGTCGCGTTCGATCAGCTCGTCGGTGATGTTCGGCAACGTCGCGTCCTCGACCACCGCGGCGCCGTGCAGCACGCCGCGCAGCGGCTTGCCGGTCGACTCGGCCGCGGCGACCAGACGCGCGGCGGTGTCGGCGGCTGCGATGTCACCCAGCACCACCTCGACCTCGGCGCCCTTGCTCCGGACGGCCTCGATGGCCTTCGCGGTCGCCGCACTCGGCTCCGAACGCGCGTTGAGCACGATGCGTCCGCAACCACCCGCGGCCAGCTTGTCGGCCAGGAACAGGCCCAGGCCACTCAGACCGCCGGTGACGATGTAGGAACCGTCGGCCCGGTACACCGGAGCGTGCTCGGGCGACAGCACCGCCTCGAACTCCCCGGTGTGCGGGATGTCGAGCACGAGCTTGCCGGTGTGGCCCGCCGCGCCCATCACGCGGATCGCGGTGGCGGCCTCGGCCAGCGGGTAGTGCGTCGTGTCCGGCACCGGCAGCACACCGTCGGCGATCTGCCCGAAGATCGTCTCGAGCATGCCGCGCGTGATGTCGGGGTTGGTCAGCGTCAACAGCGCCAGGTCGAGCGCGTAGAACGACAGGTTCCGGCGGAACGGGAACAGGCCCATCCGGGTGTCGCCGTAGATGTCGCGCTTACCGATCTCGACGAACCGGCCACCGAAGGTCAGCAGCTCGACACCGGCCTTCTGCGCCGCACCGGGCAGCGAGTTCAGCACGACGTCGACGCCGTAGCCGTCGGTGTCGCGACGAATCTCCTCGGCGAAGGCGGTGCTGCGCGAGTCGTAGACATGCTGGATTCCCCAGCTGCGCAACAGGTTTCGACGATCTTCGCTACCGGCGGTGGCGTAGATGTCGGCGCCCGCGGCCCGCGCGATGGCGATGGCGGCCTGGCCCACACCACCGGTGGCGGAGTGGATCAGCACCTTGTCGCCGGCCTGGATACGGGCCAGGTTGTGCAGGCCGTACCACGCGGTGGCGTGCGCACTGGGCACCGCCGCCGCGCTGCCCTCGGGCAGGTCGTCCGGAATCTTCACGGCCAGGTTGGCGTCGCAGGTCACGAACGTCTTCCAGGCACCGGTCAGCGAGATGCCCGCGACCCGGTCGCCGATCTGATGATCGGTGACACCCGGGCCGACCGCGGTGACCACACCGGCGAAGTCCGCGCCCGGCTGCGGCAGCCGGCCCTCGAAGCTCGGGTACCGGCCGTAGGCGACCAGCACGTCGGCGAAGTTGAGGTTGGACGCCGCGACCGACACCTCGATCTGGCCCGGTCCCGGAGCGACGCGCTCGTACGCCGCCAGCTCCGCCGACGACAGGTCACCGGGGGTCCGGATCTGCAGCTGCACACCGTCGGTCTCGGGCCGCACGACGGTGGTGCGACGTTCCTCGGGCTGCAGCTGGCTCAGGTTCAGGCGCGCGGTGTACCACTCGCCCGACCGCCAGGCCGTCTCGTCCTCTTCGGAGCCGGACAGCAGTTCGGCGGCGACGTGCGCCACGTCGGCCTGCACGTCGAGATCGATCTGCGTCGGCCGCATCGCCGGGTACTCCATGCCGATCGCCCGGATGAAGCCGCGGATGCCGCCCTGCTCCAGGTTGGCCACGTCGCCCGGCGCCACGGTGCGGGCACCGCGGGTGAGCACGTACAGCCGCGCCGGCTGGCCCGGCACGTCCGGCAGACCCCGCACGATGTGCACGAGCTGCTCGACCTGCGCCACGCCACGCTGTGCGGTGGACAGCGACGCCGAGGCCGCCGGGCCGTCGGGGGCACCGGTGACGACGACGACGCCCTTGAACGGCTTGGCCGTCAGCGTCTCCTGCAGCGACTCCAGGTTGGACGCGTGGTCGGCGTCGGCCGGCCACGCCATGGTGGAGACGTCGGCCTCGTCGGACTGCAGCACCTCGGAGAGCTTCTCGGTCAGGCTGTCCGCGTCGGCGGCGGCCGAGATCAGCAGCCAGCGACCCGGATCGACCACGTTGGCGACCGGCGCGTCCTGGCTGCGCCACTCGATGTTCAGCAGTCGCTCGTTGAGCAGCCGCTCGCGCTGGCCCTCCTCGGACACGCCGGTGCCGAGCCGCAGGCCGCTCACGGCCAGCAGCACCGCGCCGTTCTCGTCGAGCACGTCGATGTCGGCTTCGACCGCGGTCGGCGAGAGGCTGACGAGCTTGACGTAGCAGTAGTGCGCGTTGCGGGTCGACTCGTAGGCCCGCAGCTTGCCGACGCCCAGCGGCAGCATCAGCGCGCCGGTGGTGTCGCCGTGCAGATCGGGATGCGCGGCCACCGCCTGGAAGCAGGCGTCGAGCAGTGCGGGGTGCACGGTGTAGGCGCTCTGCTGCGACCGGATGGCACCGGGCAGCGCGACCGCGGCGAGCACCGTGGTGCCCGCGGTCGTGTGCGCAGCGGTCAGACCGGAGAACGCCGGGCCGTACTGAATGCCCCGCTCGGCGAACCAGGCACGCAGGTCACCACCGTCGACGTCTTCGGTGTGGGCGGCGACCAGCTTGGCCAGGTTGTAGCTCGGCCGGGAGGCGTCGTCTTCGATGGCGTGCAGCGTCGCGGCCGCACGGCGCACCTGCTCGCCGTCCTGGTAGGTCTCGACCAGGAAGTCGATGTCGCCCGACGGGACGGCCGTGGCGACCGCCGACACGGCGGTCTCCTCCTCGAGCAGCAGCATGGCCTCGAACGACACGTTGCGGACCTCGGAGGCCTCGCCCAGCACCTCGCGGGCCGCGCCGAGCGCCATCTCGCAGTACGCCGCACCCGGGAGCGCCGCGACGTTGTGTACCTGGTGGTCACCCAGCCAGGGCTGCACGCCGGTACCCACGTCGGACTGCCAGACGTGCCGCTCGGGCTCCTCCGGCAGCCGCACGTGTGCGCCGAGCAGCGGGTGCACCGCCAGTGACGCACCGCCGGGGGCCTGCTCGTGCGGATCACGCGTGAGGATCAGGTGGTTGCGGGTCCAGGTCGGCAGCGGTACGTCGACCAGCACGCCGTCCGGGTAGATCACCGAGAAGTCGATGGCGGCACCGGCGGTGTGCAGATCGGCGACGACATCGCGCAGACCGTTCGGCACGTCCTGTTCGCGACGCATCGCGGCCAGGGCGGCGATGCCGATGTCCTGGTGCGCGGCGTTCTGGTTGACCGCGTGCACCAGCAGCGGGTGCGGGGCCAGCTCGATGAACACCCGGAAGCCGTCGTCGAGCGCGGCCTGCACGGCCGCACCGAAGCGCACGGTGTGGCGCAGGTTGTCGACCCAGTAGTCCGCGTCGTAGTCCGCGGGGTCGCGCGGGTCGTACTGCGTGGCCGAGTAGTACGGCACCGCCGGCTCGTCGGGCTCGAGGTCCTCGAGGGCGTCGGCGAGCTCGTCCAGGATCGGGTCGACCTGCGGGGTGTGCGACGCGACGTCGACGGCGACCTCGCGGGCCATCACGCCACGCTCGTCCCATTCCTTGACCAGGGCGCGGATGGCGTCCTTGTCACCACCGACGACGGTCGACTGCGGCGAGGCGACGACGGCGAGCACGACGTCGCTCACGCCGCGGGCGCCCAGCTCGGAGAGCACCTGCTGGGCCGGCAGCTCCACCGAGGCCATGGCGCCGGAGCCCGACACCTTGAGCATCAGGTTCGACCGGCGACAGATCACCTTCACGCCGTCTTCGAGCGACAGCGCGCCGGAGACGACGGCGGCGGCGGACTCACCCATCGAGTGGCCGATGACCGCGCCGGGCTGCACACCGTAGGACCGCAGCGTGGCGGCCAGCGCCACCTGGATCGCGAACACGGCGGGCTGGATGCGGTCGATGCCGGTCACCGTCTCACCGGCGGTGATGGCTTCGGTGATCGAGAAGCCCGACTCCGCCTCGATGAGCGGCTCGATCTCGGCGATGGCGGCCGCGAATGCGGGCTCGGCCGCCAGCAGGCCGGCGCCCATGGCCGCCCACTGCGAACCCTGACCCGAGAACACCCACACCGGGCCGCGGTCACCCTTACCGGCCGCGGCCTGGTACGGGGTCTCGCTGTCGGCGACGTCACGGAGCGCCTGGATCAGGCCGGCGGCGTCCTCGGCGAGGACGGCAGCGCGCACCGGCCGGTGGGCGCGGCGACGCGCGAGCGTGTAGGCGGTGTCGGCCAGGTCGAGGGCCTCGCCCTGGGCGGCGGCCCAGTCGGCCAGTTTGCCGGCGGTGCGGCGCAGCTCCTCGGCCGAGGTGGACGACACGGGGAACAGCAGTTTGCCGCCGAGCCCCTGTCCTTCGGACCCGACGACGCGCGGCGACGACTCGGCCGGCGCCTGCTCGACGACGGCGTGCACGTTGGTGCCGGACAGGCCGTAGGCGGACACGGCGGCGCGGCGCGGGTGGTCGGCGGTCGCCGGCCACGGCACGAGGTCCGTCGGCACGAACAGCCCGGTGTCGATGGCCGCCATCTCGGCGGGCATCTCGTTGAAGTAGAGGTTCTTCGGCACCACGCCGTGCTGCAGGGCCAGGACGGTCTTCAACAGGCCGACCGCACCCGACGCCGACTGCGCATGCCCGACGTTGGTCTTGACCGAGCCCAGCACGACGGGCCCCTGCTTGCCGTAAACCGTTGCCAGACTTGAGTATTCGATCGGATCGCCGACGGGAGTTCCGGTGCCGTGCGCCTCGATGTACCCGACGGTGGCGGGATCGATGGCGGCGAGGTCCAGCGCCCGCCGGTAGACGGCGACCTGGGCGTCCGCGCCCGGGGTCGCGATGTTGACCGTGTGGCCGTCCTGGTTGCTCGCCGTGCCGCGGATGACCGCGAGGACGCGGTCGCCGTCGCGCTGCGCGTCGTCCAGGCGCTTCAGCATGAACATGACCGACGCCTCGGCGGAGACGAAGCCGTCGGCGGCGACGTCGAAGGCGTGGCAGTGGCCGGTCGGCGACAGCATGCCCTGGGCCGAACCCGAGGACATCTTGCGCGGCTCCAGCATGATCGACACACCACCGGCGAGGGCGGCGTCGCTCTCGCCGTCGTGCAGGCTGCGGCACGCGTTGTGGATCGCGAGGAGACTGGACGAACAGGCCGAGTCGACCGTGTACGACGGGCCGTGCGCGCCGAGGTGGTACGAGACGCGCCCCGAGGCCAGGCTGAAGTTGTTGCCGGTGAAGCCGTACGGGCCCTCGATGGCGTGGGCGTCGGCGGCCAGCAGCTGGTAGTCGCCGTGGGTCATGCCCACGAAGACGCCGGTGAGCGAGCCGGCCAGGGTGGCCGGATCGATGCCCGCGTGTTCCACGGCCTCCCAGGAGGTTTCGAGGATCAGGCGGTGCTGCGGGTCGATCGCGGTGGCTTCGCGGTCGCTGATGTTGAAGAAGTCGGCGTCGAAGCCGGCAACGTCGTCGAGGAAACCGCCCCACTTGGAGACCGACCGGCCGGGCACGCCGGGCTCCGGGTCGTAGTACTCCTCGGCGTCCCACCGTTCCAGCGGAACTTTGGTAACCAGGTCGTCACCGCGCAGCAGGGCTTCCCACAGCTCGTCCGGCGAGCTGATGCCGCCGGGAAGCCGGCATGCCATGCCGATGATCGCGACGGGTGTCGTCGGTGACCCACCCACTTAGCTACCGCCTCTCCGTGCAGTCCGGCCGGACTCCGACACACCGTGCCGGGTGGCTTTGCAGACCGCGCTCAAAATCTCTGCGAAATCGTCTTTGCCGCGTTAAACAAACTGGCTCGAAATCCTACCGGGTCAAATTAACTGATCCGCCGATTCGGGGCTACCCGTTTCGGTCGAATCGCTACCAGGCGACCGTCAGCAGCGGATATCCGCAGCACACTCGCTGCGGAAGGCCCAACCCGCCCGGCGCGCCGTTGCGCAGGGGTTTGGTTCGGAGCCATTTCGAACCAGCCACGGGGCGGAAGCATAGCGGTCCGTAGCGAACATCGTTCACCCCAGCACCGCGCCCGCACAGGACCTGCGGCAGCACAAATGTTTGCGCGGATATGGTTATTGAAATTCGAGCAACGCAGCGAAAATCGTAGAACTACAGGCTGCGGCCATAAAATCGTATTGTCGGCAATGGTCGATACGCATGGTACGAAATATCTACTGTGACGAACTCCGCTCGATACGGGCAAAAAATCAACATGCCGGACATCTGCGCGTATTCGAAAGTCCGGTGCACAGGGCGGTCCGCATCGCTTCCGATGCGGACGCATATCTCGCGCGCGCAAACTCCGTCAGCCCGCAACCGGAGCTGGATCGGCGTATGGCGCACCGAACTCCGTGACCCGGCAGAAGCCGTTGCTGCGCGCCTGCGCCGCGCCGTACCGCACCATTGCCGCGAGCGCCACGAAACCCGCCTGATCGGCCAGCATCAGCGGCGTCAGCAGGCGGTTGTGCACGAAGCCGAAAGCCAGACCGCGGTCCGGATCCGCCCATCCGAGCGACCCGCCGAGGCCGACGTGCCCGAACCCCGGCATGACACCCGGGAACGGCACGCCGTGATACCCGAGGTTGAAATCCATGGGCAGGCCGAGGCCCAGGTCGGGGAAAACGCTGCCGGTCCCCCGCAGCTGCGCCACCGTGCCCGCGGACAGGAACCGCAGCCCGTCGATCTGGCCGCCGTTGGCCATCGCGCCGTACACGCGTCCCAGTGATCGAGCCGTGGCCACGCCGTTGGCGCCCGGCATCTCGGCATCCAGCAAGGGTGTGTCGCCCTGCGCCATGGACCGCATGCCGGTGAAGTACATCGAGCCGAAGCCGCCCGAGAACGGCAACCTCGCCACGTGCGGCGCCACCGCGTCGAACAGCGGATTGCGGATGCGGAACTGCGGGCCGATGATCTGCGCGGGCTGCGTGGGCGCATCCGCGGCCGGGCGGCCGAGATGCAGACCGTCGGTGCCGAGCGGCTCCGCGAGCTCGGTGCGGAACAGCTCCCGCATGCTCTGACCGGTGACCGCGCGGGCCAGGCCGGACAACAGCCAGCCGTAGGTGATGGCGTGGTACGCCGGACGCCCCTTCATCCAGCTCATGGGAGCCGCGGCCAGCCGCCGCTCCATGAGGCGGTGGTCCATCAGCTCGTCGCGCGTCGCGCCGTTCAGCTGCGACAGCCCGGCGCGGTGCCGCATCAGCTCCAGCACCGTCACGCCGGCCTTGCCGTTGGCCCCGAAGGCCGGCCAGTACTCGGCGACGGGCGCGTCGTATTCGATCAGGCCCCGGTCGGCCAGTCGGTGGATGACGGTCGAGGCCAACCCCTTGGTCGCCGAGAACACCATCGCGCCGGTGTCGGCGTCCCACGGCCGGTGGCCCCACCGGTCGGCCCACCCCGTCCACACGTCGACGACGGGAACACCGTCGAGGTAGACCGAGAGGGCGCCGCCACCCAGATATCGGCTGGGGAACAGGGCGGAAAACGCCCGCACCACAGTTGCGAAGTTGGGGTCAGCGGCACCGTGGACGCCCTGCGGAAGAGGTCCGCCGGCGGACCGGAGAGGCGCGACGTTGCGCTCCCGGCGAATAGCGTTGGTCATTACCAAATGATGACGTGCGCCTGCCGCAGATCATCTCCGACGTTATCAATCTGTTAGCTAAATAGTCTGGATACACAGGTTCGGCGTGTCCGGTATACCCACTTCAAGATCGCACTTACGCCGGCGTAACCGCTTGCCGAGCAAGCGTTCTGATGGCGAACTCAGTGGTCAAGGTGCCTGCCTGGAGAAAAGTCAGGTAGCCGGAAACACCGGATCGCATTTTTGTCCGCATGTCGGGCCGGCCACGGCACCGCGCCGAAATTGGTTTCGCCAGCGGTCGGCCCGAATACCCGTGCGGCCGATTCCCCTATTGCGCCGGCAAACCGTTCGGCAATCCCGGGCCGGGCTCGGCCGGAGTCAATTCGCGAGGTCGATGATGCGCTGTGCCGCCAGCGCCGGCGTCAGCTCACCCTCGCGCACCTGACGTTCCACCTCGTCGCGATTGGCCTTGACGGCGGGATTCGACAGCACCCGGTCCAGCACCGTGTCACGGACCATGGTCCACGTCCAGTCGACCTGCTGGGCCCGGCGCCGGGCCTCGAATTCGCCTGCCGCACTCAAGGTTTCACGATGCTTGAGCACGGTGTCCCACATCGCCGCCAGACCGTCGCCGGTCAGTGCGCTCATGGTCAGCACCGGCGGCCGCCACAACGTCTCGCGCGGATAGATCAACCGGATCGCCCCGGACAGTTCCCGTGCCGCGGCCTTGGCTTCGACGGCGTGCTCGCCGTCGGCCTTGTTGACCACGATGACGTCGGCGAGCTCCAACACGCCCTTCTTGATGCCCTGCAACTGGTCACCGGTGCGGGCCAGCGTCAGGAAGACGAAGGTGTCGACCATGTTGGCCACCGTCACCTCCGACTGGCCGACGCCGACGGTCTCGACCAGGACCACGTCGTAGCCGGCCGCCTCCAGCAGCACGATGGTCTCGCGGGTGGCCTTGGCCACCCCGCCGAGCGTGCCCGACGTCGGCGACGGCCGGATGTAGGCCTCCGGCTGCACGGCCAGCTGCGCCATCCGGGTCTTGTCGCCGAGGATCGAACCGCCGGTGCGGGTCGACGACGGGTCGACGGCCAGCACCGCGACGCGGTGGCCCCGCTCGATGAGGTGCATGCCGAGCGCTTCGATCGTCGTCGACTTGCCGACGCCGGGGACGCCGGTGATGCCGACGTGCAGCGCACTGCCGGCCTCCGGGGTCAGTTCGAGCAGCAACTGCTGCGCGGCATCACGGTGGTCGGCCCGGGTGGACTCGACCAGCGTGATGGCACGCGACAGCGCCGCCCGGTCGCCCGCCCGGATCCTGGCAGCGAGTTCGGGCACCGGGGTCGTCATGCCCGCCACCTCAGAGCTTGTAACCCAGCCGCTCGGCGAGCTTGCCCAACAGGCCGATCGCGGCGTCGGCGATCACCGTCCCGGGCGGGAAGATCGCCGCGGCGCCCGCCTCGTACAGCTCGTCGAAGTCGCCCGGCGGGATCACGCCGCCGACCACGACCATGATGTCCGGACGCCCCACCTCGGCCAGTGCGTCGCGCAGTGCGGGCACCAGCGTGAGGTGACCCGCCGCCAGCGACGACACCCCGACCACGTGCACGTCGTTGTCCGCCGCCTGCCGCGCCACCTCGTCGGGCGTGGAGAACAGCGAGCCGACGTCCACGTCGAAGCCGATGTCGGCGAACGCGGTGGCGATGACCTTCTGGCCGCGGTCGTGGCCGTCCTGGCCCATCTTGGCCACCAGGATGCGGGGGCGGCGGCCGTCGGCCTCGGCGAACTTCTCGACCAATTCGGTTGCGGTGCTCACGTTTCCGGTCTTCCCCACCTCGTCGCGGTAGACGCCGGCGATGGTGCGGATCTCGGCCTGGTGCCGGCCGTACACCTTCTCCAGCGCGTCGGAGATCTCGCCGACGGTGGCCTTGGCGCGAGCCGCGTTGATGGCCAGCGCCATCAGGTTGTTGCCCAGTCCGTCTTCCCCGGCGTGACCGGATTCGCCTGCGGCGCGGGTCAATTCGGCCAGCGCCGCCTGCGTCGCGGCCTCGTCGCGGTCGGCCCGCAGCTGCTCGAGCTTGGCGAGCTGCTCGGCCCGCACCCGGCTGTTCTCGACCTTGAGGACCTCGATCTCCTGGTCCTCGTCCACCTGGTACTTGTTGACGCCGATCACCGTCTGGGCGCCGGAGTCGATGCGGGCCTGGGTACGTGCGGCGGCCTCTTCGATGCGCAGCTTCGGGATGCCCTCGCCGATGGCTTGCGCCATGCCGCCGTGCTCGGCGACCTCCTTGATGTGCGCGCGGGCCTTCTCGGCGAGCTGGTGGGTGAGCCACTCGACGTAGTACGAGCCGCCCCACGGGTCGATGGGCCGCGTGGTGCCCGACTCCTGCTGCAGCAGCAGCTGGGTGTTGCGCGCGATGCGGGCCGAGAAGTCGGTGGGCAGCGCCAGCGCCTCGTCGAGGGCGTTGGTGTGCAGCGACTGCGTGTGGCCCTGCGTGGCGGCCATGGCCTCGATACAGGTGCGCGCGACGTTGTTGAACGGGTCCTGCGCCGTCAGCGACCAGCCCGAGGTCTGCGAGTGCGTGCGCAGCGACAGCGACTTCTCGCTCTTGGGGCTGAACTCGGCGACCAGCTCGCTCCACAGCAGACGGCCGGCGCGCAGCTTGGCCACCTCCATGAAGAAGTTCATGCCGATGCCCCAGAAGAAGGACAGGCGCGGCGCGAACTTGTCGATGTCCAGGCCCGCGTCGAGGCCGGCCTTGATGTACTCGACGCCGTCGGCCAGCGTGTAGGCCAGCTCCAAATCCGCTGTGGCCCCGGCCTCTTGGATGTGGTAGCCCGAGATGGAGATCGAGTTGAACTTCGGCATCTTGGTACTGGTGTAGCCGAAGATGTCCGAGATGATCCGCATCGACGCCTTCGGCGGATAGATGTAGGTGTTGCGGACCATGAACTCTTTGAGGATGTCGTTCTGGATGGTCCCGGCCAGCTTCTCCGGCGGCACACCCTGTTCCTCGGCGGCCACGACGTAGAGCGCGAGGATCGGCAGCACGGCACCGTTCATCGTCATCGAGACGCTGACGCTGCCCAGGTCGATGCCGTCGAACAGCTGGCGCATGTCGAGGATGGAATCGATTGCCACACCGGCCATTCCGACGTCACCCTGGACGCGCGGGTGGTCCGAGTCGTAGCCACGGTGGGTGGCGAGGTCGAACGCGACCGACAGGCCCTTCTGGCCGGCGGCCAGGTTGCGGCGGTAGAAGGCGTTGGACTCGGCGGCGGTGGAGAACCCGGCGTACTGACGGATGGTCCACGGCTGGTTCACGTACATGGTCGGGTACGGCCCGCGGATGAACGGCGGGGTGCCCGGGAAGCTGTCCAGCGGGTAGCCGGCCGCGGCGACGGCGTCACGGTCCTCGGCGATGTACACCGGCTTGACGTCAATGCCCTCGGGCGTCGACCAGGTGAGCTGCTCCGCGGTGTAGCCGTGCGCCTGCGCGGCGTCGGCGACGTGGGTGTCAACGGCGCTGGAGGACGGCGCTACCGGGCTTTCTCCGTGCAGCGGGACGTCGGCGAAACTACCGATGGTGGTCACGTCAGAAGCGGTCATTGTCATGCCCCCAATCGGGTGAGCAGGGTCGAAAGCGCTTCGACGGCATCGATTTTCATGGTCAGGTATTCGTCGGGCTTGTCGGTCGCGTCCGCGACGGCCTTCTCCGGCCCGGCCAGGTACACGTGCGCGACGCCGGCCGCGCGGGCGGCCTTGACGACATCGCTCGCCTCGTCGGCGTACCGGGCGTCGGTGCCGCAGACCACCGCGGCCACCTGGCCCGCGGCGGCGGCCGCGACACCCGCGGCGTCGACGGTGCCGGGGTTGACGGCCTCGATGCCGCCGGAAGCCAGCAGGTTCGCGGCGAACGTGGTGCGGATGTTGTGCTCGGCGAGCGGGCCGACGGGCAGCAGCACGGCCTGCGGGCGCTTGCCGGTCTTGGCCAGGTACGCGTCGGAGCGGTTGCGCAGCGCCTCGAAAGCCGCGGCGTAGCGCACCACGCCGGGGAACGAATCCGTCTGTGCGAGCGGGGTTTCCGCGAGGTTGGGGAATTCGTTGACTCCGGTGAGCGCCGTGCGCCGGTGCGCGATGTCGTCGGCGCGACGGGCCGCGACCTCGGCGATCTGGGCGCTCAACTGATCACGGGCCGCGACGAAGCCGCCCAACGACTCCAGCTCCTGGAACTTCGCCCAGGCCTGCTGCGACAGCTGGTCGGTGAGGTCCTCGACGAACCACGAGCCGCCCGACGGGTCGACGACGCGACCCAGGTGCGACTCCTCGAGCAGCAGCAACTGGGTGTTGCGCGCCATGCGGCGGCTGAAAGTGACTGCCGTGCCGGGCAATCCACCGTCGATGGCGGCGTCGAACGTCTCGACCAGCACGGTGTCGGCGCCACCGACGCCGGCGGCGAACGCGGCGAGGGTGGTGCGCAGCATGTTCACCCACGGGTCACGCTGCGACATCATGGCCTTCGAGGTGACGGCGTGGATGGTCGCGGCGCCGGCTTCTTTAGTATTGCCGGCTCCGCCGGCGGCGGGGTCACCGACGACCTCCGCCACGCGGGCCCAAAGCCGGCGCGCCGCACGAAGTTTGGCGATGGTGGCGAACTGGTCGTCGTCGGCGGCGAAGCGGAAGCTGAGCTGCCGCAGCGCGTCGGCGGCCGACAGTCCGCTCTCGGTGAGCAGACGCAGGTACGCCACACCGGCGGCGATGGCGCCCGCCAGCTCCAGCGAGGCACTCGCGCCGAGGTTGTGCAGCGCGGCGGCGTCGACCGTGACGGCGCGCACTCCCCCGTCGTACTCGGTCAGTTTCGCGGCGGTGGCGACGACGTCGGCGTCGGTCGCGGCAGCGCGGCCGGACAGCGGCGCGGTCAGCGGGTCGGCACCCAGGTCGATCGACAGCCGGGCACGCTGGTCGGCGTCGAACGGCTTGACCAGCGTGAGCAGCTGGTCAGCGGCGGCCGCCAGGTCGGCACCGGCATCCAGGAGCACCGGAACCAGATCCAGGAAGACGCCCTCGAATACGCGGTCGAGCTGGTCGACGGGCACGCCGCCCGAACCGACCCGGACCTCGAGGGCGCTCGTGCCGTCGGTCAGGGCGAGCAGGATGGCACCGTTGACCGTGGCGACGTCGGCATCGCTGGCGATCGGGAAGGATTCGGCCACCTTCCAGCCGGCGAGCACGTCGCGGTGGGCGTCACCGCCGCGGGTGAACGGCCAGTGTCCGGGCAGCGCGGGCTCGGCCAAGCCGTCCAGGCTGGTGTAGAGCGGACGGACCGGGAAACCGTCGTACGTGGGTGAATCGAGCAAACGCTCGGGTTCGGCAGGCAGATCCTCGACAGCCTTGCGCGTGCTCTTGGCGAGCACACCGGCGACGTTCTCTTGCCACCGCGCGTAGCGGTCCCGAACGGTGGACGCGTCGACAGTCACCGGCGACTCCCAATCTTTCGGCCATCAGACATCTGGCACTGCATGCAGAAATGCCTATCACACTTGATTTTCAGGCTAAATCACGCAGGTCGCTACTACCCAGTAGCTCCACCGCACACCGGTTGCGCATACCCCGGACAGCGACGGGTCAGGGCGCTCGAACGTCGCATGGGCCCGCTCCTGACAGCGATGATCGGGCGGTCAACCCGTACCCTTGGAACACGTGAACTCCGTTGTCAGCGCGCTGCGCACGGTCCTGTCCGCCGTGCAGGCCACTGCGGCACAGATGCCGCTGCGACGGGCCGTGGGCATCGGGGCGGCAATTGTGATTCTTGTCGCAATCGCCATCTGGGTGCCGTTGCCCAACGCGGTGCAGATGCGCGACTGGGCGGCCGCCGCCGGGCCGTGGTTCCCGCTGGCGTTCCTGCTCGCGCACACCGTCGTCACGGTGCTGCCGTTCCCGCGCACCGCGTTCACCCTCGCCGCGGGCCTGCTGTTCGGCTCCGCCCTCGGCGTCACACTGGCCGTCATTGCCAGCACGCTGAGCGCGTTGATCGCGCTCTGGCTGGTGCGCGTGCTCGGCTGGCAGTTGAGCAAGCTGTCGCACAAGCACATCGACAGCCTCGACGCGCGACTCAAGGAACGCGGCTGGGCGGCGATCCTGTCGATGCGCATGATCCCGGCGGTGCCGTTCTCGGTGCTCAACTACGCCGCCGGGGCCTCATCGGTCCGGGTGGTGCCGTACGCATTCGCGACGTTCTTCGGGCTGCTGCCCGGTACCGCGGCCGTCGTCATCCTGGGCGACGCCCTCACCGGACAGATCCGGCCGTCGCTGCTGGTCGTGTCGGCCTGCACCGCGACCATCGGGATCTGCGGGCTGATCTACGAGATCCGGCTGCACCGCCGCGCCCACGCCGCGCAGCACCCGGTCGACGCGCACAGCTGACTACGACTCGCGCTCGGGCAGACCCTTCGCCGTCATCGCGGTGAACAGCGCCAGGAACAGCACGGCCGGCGCCGCGTTCACCGGCTTGTCGTGGGCCCTGATGTGTGCGCCGACGGCCAGCGTGAAGTACAGCGCCAGCATCGCGGTGGTCAGCCGGGCCAGGGCCGAATTACGTTGTCCGGCAAGCAGGCCCACGGCAGCCGCCGCCTTGGAGCCGACGAGGATCCACCGGTACTCCAGCGGGAAGTGCACGCCGTTCAGGGCCTTCTCGATGGGTGCGACGGGCACGGCACACGCCGCCGCGTCGCCGGCCATCAGAAGCGCCAGCGCGGTGTAGGTGCGGCGGGACGTCAACAGGCTCATGGTCACCTCGAGTGCTGCCCGGCGGGCGGGTCGATTTCGGGGAACGGACGCGCCTCGAGCGGCTGCGTCGGCGGGGCCGGGGGCACCGGCACCGACGGGACGCCGTAGCCGGGCTGCTGCACCGGCGTGCGGGCCTCGGCTTCCGCCTTTGCCACCGCCTGCGCGATCGCCGGATCGGTCTGGGTGGAGAACCAGTCGGCGACCTCGTCGTCGTCATCCTTGGCGGGGGCCTCGTCGACCGGCGACGGCGTGTAGCGGAACACGCCGTCCTCCCCCGGGGCGCCGAGCAGCTTGGTGAAACCCTGTAGCGCCGAACCGAAGTCGCTGGGCACCACCCACACCTTGTTGGCCTCGCCCTTGGCCATCTGCGGCAGCGTCTGCAGGTACTGGTAGGCCAGCAGCTCGGGCGTCGGCCGGCCGGCCTTGATGGCCGCGAACGTCTTCTCGATGGCCTTGGCCTGGCCCTGCGCGTTCAGGTACTGGGCGGCCCGCTCACCCTGCGCGCGCAGGATGCGCGACTGCCGGTCTGCCTCGGCGGCCAGGATCGCCGCCTGCTTCGCACCCTCGGCCGCCAGAATCTGTGACTGCTTCTGCCCCTCCGCCTGCTTGATGGACGCCTCCCGGGCGCCCTCGGCGGTCAGGATCATGGCGCGCTTCTCGCGGTCGGCGCGCATCTGCTTCTCCATCGAGTCCTGGATCGACGGCGGCGGGTCGATGCTGCGCAGCTCGACGCGCGCGACGCGCAGACCCCACCGGCCGGTGGCCTCGTCGAGCACGCCGCGCAGCTGGGCGTTGATCTGGTCACGCGAGGTCAGCGTCTGCTCCAGCGTCATGCCGCCGACGACGTTGCGCAGCGTCGTGGTGGTCAGCTGCTCGACGCCGACGATGTAGTTGCTGATCTGGTACACCGCGGCCTGCGGGCTGGTCACCTGGAAGTAGACGACGGTGTCGATGTTGACCGTCAGGTTGTCCTCGGTGATCACCGGCTGCGGCGGGAACGACACGACGCGCTCACGCAGATCCACCCGGGCCCGGATCTTGTCGATGAACGGCAGCAACAGCGTCAGCTGGCCCGAGACGGTCTTGCTGTAGCGGCCCAGCCGCTCGATGACCGCTGCCTCGGCCTGCGGGATGAGCGCCACCGATTTGACCACCACCACGATGGCAAACGCCACCAGGATCAGCAGAAGGACAAGTGCACCAGTCAATTTCAGCTCCTCTTGCGTTCAGATGGCCCGGAAGACCACCGCGGTCGCGCCGTCGATCCGCATCACGGTGACGTGATCGCCGGGTTCGAAGACATCGTCGTCGGCCATCGGGCGCGCCGTCCAGATTTCGCCGTCGAGTTTTACCTGCCCTTCATGGCGGGTCACCCGTTCCAGCACCAGCGCCGACTTGCCTTCCAAGGCCTTCACCGGTTCGGGCAGGCCCGCGGCACCCAGCCGCTTGCGCAGCGCCGGCCGCACCAGGACCAGCAACAGCACCGACACGATGAGGAAGGAGAGACCGTCGGCCCAGATGGGCCAGTCGGTGGCCCAGCTCAGACCTGCCGTCGCGAGGGCACCGCCAGACAGCATGAGCAGGAACATGTCACCGGTCAGCGCTTCGGCACCGGCGAGCCCGATCGCCACGATGAGCCACAGCAACGGCACCGGCATGCGACCAGAGTAGCGCCTTGCAGGCTTAATCGGCCGGAGCGTTTTACACTGCGTGCATCATGTGGTGTCCAAGTGTTTCGCTGACGGTGTGGGCCAATGCCTGGCATGCCGGCCTGGCCGCACCCGACGATGTCCTCGATGCGCTATCGCCGTGGGCACCAAGGCATTCCATTGCCGCTTACGACGCCGTGGCGGCCAGCCGGACGGGGCTGCCGTGGCCCGACCTGACCAACTACGGCGGCGTCACGTTGCTGCAGACGCTGCGGCACGCGGCCGGCGCCGCGCGCTCGGAGCCGGCCCTGAACCTGGTACTGCCCGTACCCGGGGATGTCCGTGGACTGACCCCCGGCACCCAGTTCCAGCAGGACGCCGTCGACATGGGCGAAGCCGTCGTCGTCACCTCCAACTACGGCGAGGCCGTCGGGCTGGTCCCCGATTTCGAATACGAGGACGACACCGACGACGCCGAGGTCAAGGCCCTGTCCTGGACGGTGTACTCGCTGCCCAGCGCTCCCGTGGCCGGCCACTTCGACCTCGGCGAAGAGGAGTACCGCCTGCGCGACGCGGTTCGGTCGGCGGCCGACGCCCTCGGCCGCCTGCGGGCCGAACCCGGTTCGGACATCGAGGATCCGCGCGAGATGGTCGAGCAGCTGCTCGAGGCCGGGCACCTGCACAAGCTGCCGGACCACGCGCCCACCCGCGCGGTGCGGGTGCTCGAGACCGCGGCCCACATCGACGCGATCATCACGGTCAGCGCCGGGCTGGCGCCCATCGGCCTGCAGAGCGCATCGGAGATGCAGATCGCCACCGAGGCCATGCGGCCCCTGACCGACATCGTGCGCTCGGCCCGGCTGGCCGCCGTGACGGCCATCCTGCACTCGGCCTGGGAGCGGTAGGACCGGTCAGTCGCCGCAGCAGCCCGGCAGACACGATGCGCCGTTGATGCTGCAGCCGTGCCCGGGCACCGGCTCCGGGCCCTCGACCCGCGCCGGCGCCGCACCCGTGCGCAGTTCGTCGACCAGCGACGCGGCCAGCCGCGCGTACCGCGGGTCGGCATTGGGAGTTGCGGTGCGCACCAACGTGATTCCGGCGTCGGCCGCCTGCTGGGCGAGCTCGCTGTCGAGGTCCCACACCACCTCGATGTGGTCGGCGACGAATCCGATGGGACACACCACGACAGCTGTGGTGCCCGCGTCCCCGAGCGCGGCGAGATGGTCGGCGACGTCAGGTTCCAACCACGGCACCTGCGGCGGGCCGGACCGTGACTGCCACACCAGGTCGTAGTCGCCCACCCCGACGGCCTGAGCGACCAGACGCGCCGCGTACGCCACCTGCCGGCTGTACAGCCGCGGTCCGTACCGTTCGTCGGCGGCCACCGGTATGGAGTGCGCCGTGAACACCAGGCGCGCGCCCGCAGGCGCGGAATGCAATGCCTGCGAGACGAATTCGGAGTACATCTCGACGAAAAGCGGATGGTCGAAGTACTGCCTCAGCTTCACCAGCTCCGGCGCCTGCGGCCCCGCCGCAGCCCTGCCGCGCGCGATGTCCTCGACATACTGCCGGCAGCTCGAGTAGCCGCCCCACGCCGACGTGGTGAACACCGCTGCCCGGCGAACTCCGTTGTCCCGCATGGCGATGACGGTGTCCTCGACGTACGGCTCCCAGTTACGGTTGCCGAAATACACCGGCAGATCCGGCATCGCCGCCTCGAGCTCCGAGATCAAGGCGCGGTTGATGCCGTTGATCGGCGACACGCCACCGAAATGCAGGTAGTGCTCGGCCACTTCGTCGAGCCGCGCCGGCGGGATGTTGCGTCCGCGGGTGACGTTCTCCAGGAACGGGCGGACGTCGTCGGGACCCTCGGGTCCGCCGAACGACAACAGCAGCAGTGCGTCGAAATCCACGGGTTTGTCCCCTCCTCAGACGCGAAACGGCGTCCCGGCAGTCGAAACCTGCTGGAACGCCGTTTCGGCGGAAAACAAATCGAATCAGAGCAGCTGGGTGCTGGCGCCACCGTCGGCGTAGATGATCGAGCCGGTGGTCGCGGGCAGCCATTCGGACAGCAACGCACAGACGGTCTTGGCGACCGGCGTCGGGTCCTTCATGTTCCAGCCGATCGGCGCGCGCTGGTCCCAGCCCTCTTCGAGCAGCTGCATCTGCTGGCCGGCCTCGTCGCCGAGGGCACCGCCGACGATGGCGCTCATGGCCAGGGTCCGGATGGGGCCTGCCGCAACGAGATTGGAGCGCACGCCGTACTTGCCGGCCTCGCGCGCGACGAACCGGTTGACCGACTCGAGGGCGCTCTTGGCGACCGTCATCCAGTTGTAGGCGGGCATGGCGCGGGTCGGGTCGAAGTCCATGCCGACGATGCCGCCGCCTTCGTTCATGATCGGCAGCAGGGCCTTGGCCAGCGAGGCGTACGAGTAGGCCGAGATGTGGATGCCCTTGGCGACGTCCTCGTAGGGTGCGTCGAAGAACGGGTTGATGCCCATGCCGCTCTGCGGCATGAAGCCGATGGAGTGCACGACGCCGTCGAGCTTGTTGCCCGCGCCGATCACCTCGGTGACGCGCTCACCGAGCGAGGCCAGGTGCTCCTCGTTCTGCACGTCGAGCTCCAGCAGCGGCGCCGGGTTCGGCAGCCGGTCGGCGATGCGCTGGATGAGCTTCATCCGGTCGAAGCCGGTGAGCACCAGCTCGGCGCCCTGTTCCTGGGCGACCTTCGCGATGTGGAACGCGATGGACGAGTCGGTGATGATCCCGGTGACGAGGATCCGCTTGCCTTCGAGCAAACCTGCCATTGTGCTGACTCCTTTAAACGAAAGTTCTGCTAAGCCAAAGAATTCGGGTCAGTGACCCATGCCCATGCCGCCGTCGACCGGGATGACCGCACCGGCGATGTAGCCGGCGTCCTCGGACGCCAGGAAGCTGACGGCACCGGCGACCTCTTCGGCCGTGCCGACGCGCTTGGCCGGGATGAACTCCAGCGCACCTTCCTGGATGCGCTCATCGAGGGCACGCGTCATCTCGGTGTCGATGTAGCCGGGGGCGACGACGTTGGCGGTGACGCCGGCCTTGGAGAGCTCGCGCGAGATGGAGCGCGCCATACCGATCAGGCCGGCCTTGGCGGCGGCGTAGTTGGCCTGGTTGCCGATGCCCCACATGCCCGAGACCGAGCCGATGTAGATGATGCGGCCGAAACGCTTGCGCTGCATGCTGCGCGACGCGCGCTGGGTGACGCGGAACGCGCCGGTGAGGTTGGCGTCGATGACCTCGGTGAACCGCTCCTCGGTCATGCGCATCAGGAACGCGTCCTTGGAGATACCGGCGTTGGACACCAGCACCTCGACCGGGCCCTGGTGCTCTTCGACCTCTTTGAACGCCCGGTCGACGGCCTCGGCGTCGGTCACGTCACACACGACGCCGAACAGGCCCTCGGGCGCACCGGAACCGCGGTGGGTCACCGCGACCTTGTGGCCGTCGGCGGCCAGACGCTGCGCGATGGCCAGGCCGATACCCCGGTTACCACCGGTGACCAGCACGGAACGGGAAACGAAGGCCGGACGGCCGGCTGCGGGCGTGGCGGCACCCTCGGTGGCAACAGTGTCACTCATGCTGGTCAACTTATCGTCTCGGCCGGTGCACGCCTAAATCGGCACGCTGCGGCGAGCCGCACAACGGTCTGTGCACGCGTTGTCCGCTCAGCGCGCCGCCATGGCGCCGCGGCGACGGTTCGCCACGAACCGGACGACGTCGGCGATCCAGTCCCGGTCGGTGCGCAGCGTCAGCAGCGGGGCATCGCATCGGCGCAGTGTGCGAGCCACTTCGTCGCGGTGCGCCTGGGCGGCGCGGGCGAAGTCGTCCCGAAGTTGCTCATCGATGGTGAATTCCTTGGTGATGCCGGACTCGGCGTCCTGCAGCACCACGTCCCCGACGGCCGGCAGCTCCACGTCGCGCGGGTCGATGATCTCGATGCCCAGCACCTCGTGGCGCCCGGAGATGGCCCGCAGTGGGCGCATCCAGTTGATCGGGCCGAGGAAGTCACTGATGATCACGGCCATGCCGCGGCGGCGCTCCGGCCGGCGCAGCGCGTCGATGGCGGCGGCCAGGTCACCACGGACCCCGGCCGGGGCCTTGGGTGTGGTGGCGATGGCGCGCAGCAGCTCCTGCTCGTGCAACCGGCCGGACAGTGCGGGCACCCGGCGGACGGTGTCGCCGTTGGAGATGATCGCGCCGAGCCGGTTGCCACCACCGCTGTTGAGGAACGCGATGGAGGCCGCCGCGGCGACCGCCAGATCACGCTTCTCGCAGCCGGCGGTGCCGAAGTCCAGGCTCGCCGACATGTCGACGACCAGCCAGGTCTCCAGCTCCCGGTCGGCGATCATCTGCCGCACGTGCGGATGCGTCGTACGGGCCGTGACGGACCAGTCCATCCGGCGGACGTCGTCGCCGGGCTGGTAGAGCCGGGACTCCCCCGGCTCGGAACCCGGCCCGGGGATCAGACCCTGGTGGTCGCCGTGGAGGACACCGTCCAGCTTGCGCCGGACGGTGAGCTCCAGCTTGCGCAGGGCGGCCGACAGTTCGGGATCGCGAATCTGGCCGCGCTGCAGTGACGGCAGATCGACGGACCGGCCGGTCTGCGGCGAAGCCGAACGATCAGACCCGGGGGCGGTCACCGACCAGAGGCCCCAGCTGCGCCGGCCATCACGGGCGGAACCGAATGTCCTTGCTGCGGAATGGCATTCACCTGCGGCAGCGCGACCGTCTGCAGGATGCGGTTGACGACGGTCTCGGCGGAGATCTCGTCGGCGAGCGCGTCGTAGGTGAGCACGAGGCGGTGCCGCAGCACGTCCGGGATGACCTCGACGACGTCCTGCGGGATGACGTAGTCACGGCCACGCACCAGCGCCAGCGCACGGGAGGCACTGATGATGCCCAGCGAGGCGCGCGGCGAGGCGCCGTAGGCGATCCACGCCTTGGCGTCGGGCATACCGAACTTCTCCGGCTCGCGGGTGGCGGTCACGATGCGCACCACGTAGTCGACGAGCGCGTGGTGCACGAAGGTGTTGGCGGCCACGTCCTGCAGGCGCAGCAGGTCCTCGGTGGTGAGGATCTGCTTGGGCTCCGGCGGCTTGACGCCCATCCGGTAGATGATCTCGCGCTCTTCCTCGGGCGACGGGTAGCCGACGTTGAGCTTGAACAGGAAGCGGTCGCGCTGCGCCTCGGGCAGCTGGTAGACGCCCTCCTGCTCGATGGGGTTCTGGGTCGCCATGACCAGGAACGGGCTGGGCAGCGGGAACGTCTTGCCGCCGATGGAGATCTTGCGCTCGGCCATGACCTCCAGCAGCGCCGACTGCACCTTGGCGGGTGCGCGGTTGATCTCGTCGGCGAGCAGGAAGTTGACCATCACCGGGCCGAGCTCGATGTCGAACTCTTCCTTGCCGACGCGGTAGATGCGGGTACCGACGATGTCGGTGGGCACCAGGTCGGGGGTGAACTGGATGCGGGCGAACGAGCCGCCGACCACCTTGGCGAAGGTCTCCACGGCGAGGGTCTTGGCGACACCCGGGACACCTTCGAGGAGGACGTGGCCCTTGGCCAGCAGGCCGACCAGCATGCGCTCGACCAGCTGGTCCTGGCCGACGATGATGCGCTTGACCTCGAAGATGGCGCGCTCGAGGGTGTGCACCTCGGACTGCAACGAGCCGCTGACGGGCTGCTGCGCGGCGGGGGCGGCGTGCGCCCCGGGCGGGTAACCCTGTGTGGGTGCCGGGCCTGGGTAGCCTCCGGCGCCGTCGGGCGGCCCACTCGGTGACGTCATCTAGCTTCCTCCCACAATTGTTTCGGCCGGGTGTCCGGCGCAAAATCGCTGGTCTAGCGGGTAGCCGCCAATATAGCGGCGCGCCCGGAGTCAACTATTCCAGGCGGCTGCGTATCCGTCGACGTTGCCACGACGGACTTAGGTGATTATCAGGTCTCGATGATGCGGGACAGGTGCGGCGACATGCCGGCCGTCCGGACCGGACTGACCGTCACCTTGCCCGCGCTGCCGGACGCCTCCAGCATCTTCCCGTTGCCGAGGTAGATCGTGACGTGCTGGCTGCCGCCGGGGCCGTAGAAGATCAGGTCGCCGCGCTTGGCCTGCGACGGCGGGATGGCGCGCCCGGTGTTGTACTGGTCGCCCGAGTACTTGGGGATCTGCACGCCGACACCGGCGTAGGCGTAGCGGGTGAAACCCGAACAGTCGTAGCCGATCTTGCCGGCGTCGTAGTCCACGCCGGGGCCGGGACCGGTCAGGGTGCCGCCGCCCCACGAGTACGGGACGCCCATCTGGGAGCCGCCGCGCCGGATGACGTATTCGATGGCCTGCTTACCGCCGACGCGGCCGCCCGGCATCATCGTGGCGCTGCCGCCGCCACCGCCGCTGGGCTTGCCGCCCAGGCCCAGGCTCGACAGGAAGCTCTGGCCGAGGTTCTGGGTGGTCTGCAGGGCCAGCTGGCTGGCCTGGAACGTCGCGTTGGCGATGGCCACCGGGTCACCGGGCGCGCCGGAGCTGGGTTTCGCAGGCAAGGTCGGATCCCAGCCGCCGTCGGGGTCGGCAACCGCACTCGGCGCAGGCCCGAACGCGAGCGCCAGCGCCAGCGCGCCCACGCCCGCGAGGAGGTCTCTCCGGTGAAATTCCTTGCCCTGCAATGCAATAACCCCTGTATCAGTATTCGATGTAACGGATCACGTACGGCGTCATGCCGCTGGTTCGTACGGGCGACACCTTGACGTTGGAACCGGTGTAGGGCGCTTCGAGCATCTGCCCGTTGCCGAGGTACAGGGTCACGTGCTGGCTGCCACCCGGGCCGTAGAAGATGACGTCCCCGCGGCGGGCCTGCGATGTCGGGATCTTGCGGCCCGCCTCATATTGGTTGCCGGAGTAGTGCGGCAGTTTGATGCCGACGCCGGCGAAGGCGTAGAGGATCAGACCCGAGCAGTCGAAGCCGACGGTGCCGGCACCCGAGTCGATGCCCGTGCTGGGACCGGCGGCGGTGCCGCCGCCCCATGAGTACGGCACGCCGATCTGCGACATGGCGCGCTTGATGACGTATTCCGAGGCCTGCTTTCCGTACACGCGCGGGATGGCGCCGTTGGTGTATCCCGACTTGGTGACGGTGGCGGGCACCAGGCCGAGCTTCTGCAGGAAGCTGTGGCCCATCTGCTGGGTGACCTGTGCCGAGGTCGCGGTCATGCCGAGCACGTTGTTGATGACGGCGATCGGGTCACCGGGGATGTTGGCGCTCGGAATCTTGGGCAGGGTCGGGTCCCAGCCGCCGTCGTCCCACTTGCGGGGGCCGGCCGCGGCGGGCGCGCCGTCCCAGTTGTCGGCATACCGGCCGGGGTCGGCCGCCGGAGTTCCGGACGCCGGGGCGCTCGCGGCCCACTGCGTGCGCGCGGCGTTGAGCTTGGCCTGCGCCGCGTCGCGCTGGCTGACCAATTGGTCCAACTGGGTCTGCTGGTCGGCGAACGTGGTCCGGGCGTCGGTCAGGGCCTTGACCGCGTCGTCCTGCCTGGCCTGGGCATCTTTGACGGCCTGGTCGGCCTTCTGCTTGGCAAGTCGGGCGGCGGATTCGCGGTTGGCCAGTTCGGTCCGGCTGCGCTGCAGATCGGCGATGGCCTCCTGTGAGCTGATGGTCAGCGCCTGGCCGGTGGCGGCGGTGTTGATCATCTCGCCGGGATCGGTCGCGGTCAGGTAGGACGCGGACGGCCCGTTGATGTACGCCGCCTCGGCGTACTTGTCGAAGTGCGCCTGGGCGGCGGCGATGGCCGCGTTGGCGTCCTTAAGACCGGTCTGGCTGGTGTCGATGTCCTGCTGGGCGGTCGCGGCGTCGTCCCGGGCGGTCTGCACGTCGGCGATCGCCTTGTTGACCGATTCCTGCCGGGTCTGGATGGCGGCGCCGAGGTCCTGCAGTTTCTGGTTGGCATTGGCGAGTTCGGTGACCAGGGCGGCGATCTCGCTGCTGCCGGGTTGGGCCGACGCGATACCGGAGGCGAAGACGGACGCGGTCATGACACCGAATACGAGCGACCCGGTGCCGACGCGACTGCCCAGCCGGGTGGCCAGCCCACCGGTGAAGGGCCGAATGCTGCGTCCCATTGACTCAGGTCTCCTAAGGCTCCAGCGCGCTGGTGCCCGCCTAAGGCAAAAGCGGGCTCGATCCGTTGGTCCCGTAAGTCGCAGAAATCACAAATCATCACAACTGCAACAAGCGGTACCAACTGCACCGTACGTCACAGGTTGCACAAATGAAACGTTAGTAACAAACCACACCGTTGTAATTGAAAAAGGTGTGACCGAATAGTGATATTCGAATTCGCGGCGCCCCGCGCGCAGCTACCGAGATGCGGGCGCGGCGGCGTCCTGCGGCGCCGCAGCCGCGGCCGCTTTCCGGGCCCGGACCTGCAGAAACCGGGTGCCCACGGCAGCCGCCACCACGCCGAGGATGACCACCACAGTGAACGACGTCCAGGGAAATATCGGGGTTTCCAGCTGGCTCACAAAATTCTTCGAGTTCTGCACAACGCTCGGTGTCTTCGCGAGATCCTGACCGGCCTCCAACAGCGACCTGTCATAGGTCGGGCTGACCGAGCCGGCGAAGCCGGGACTGAGGGTCAGCACCGTCGACTCGGGGTACACCCGGCCCACGTCCGCGGCGATGTCGCGCAGCGGGGTGTCGATGCCCGGACTCGTCGGCAGCACCACGATCTTGAGGTCGATGCCCTTGGCGTGGGCGTCGGCGACGACCTGACGCAGGGCGGCGGCCTCCTGCGCGGCCTCGGCCGCCTGCTTCGCCTCCTGCGGCGTGGCCGGCGTCTTGGCGGGCGCGATGCCCGGCGCGCTGACCCCACCGTCACGCACCTGCGTGATCACTGTCGCCATACACACGTCGACAGGGGTCTTGGCCGGGTCCTGCCCGACCGTGGCGCAGACGTCCGGCGGAATGAATGCCGCGAAAGTTGTCACGCGGCAAACGGTACTGGAATTTCCTCGAACTCCCTGACGGCGCACCCGGAACCCGACAAGACTGTAGCCACCCCCTGGGCGCTCATAGGACAAGCGTACTGTTAGGGTAGCAACGCGCCGCTGACACAGCCCGTCGCGGCGAGATCTAGCCGGGAGTTGATGTGAGCAGCAATTCATTTGGAGCCCGTGACACGCTCGTTGTCGGGGAAAACAGCTACGAGATTTTCCGCCTCGACGCGGTTCCGGGTACCGAGAAGCTTCCCTACAGCCTCAAGGTGCTTGCGGAGAACCTGCTGCGCACCGAAGACGGCGCCAACATCACCAAGGATCACATCCTGGCCCTGGCCAACTGGGATCCGTCGGCCGAGCCGAGCATCGAAATCCAGTTCACCCCGGCCCGTGTGATCATGCAGGACTTCACCGGCGTGCCCTGCGTCGTCGACCTGGCCACCATGCGTGAGGCCGTCACCGCCCTCGGCGGCGACCCCAACAAGGTCAACCCGCTCTCACCCGCCGAGATGGTCATCGACCACTCCGTCATCCTCGACGTGTTCGGCACCGCCGACGCCTACGAGAAGAACGTCGCCCTCGAGTACGAGCGCAACGCCGAGCGTTACCAGTTCCTGCGCTGGGGCCAGGGCGCCTTCGACGACTTCAAGGTCGTCCCGCCGGGCACCGGCATCGTCCACCAGGTCAACATCGAGTACCTGGCCCGCACCGTCATGGTCCGTAACGGCCAGGCCTACCCCGACACCTGTGTGGGTACCGACAGCCACACCACCATGGAGAACGGCCTGGGCGTGCTGGGCTGGGGCGTCGGCGGTATCGAGGCCGAGGCCGCCATGCTGGGCCAGCCCGTCTCGATGCTGATCCCCCGCGTCGTCGGCTTCAAGCTGACCGGCGAAATCCAGCCGGGCGTCACCGCCACCGACGTGGTGCTGACCGTCACCGACATGCTGCGCAAGCACGGCGTCGTCGGCAAGTTCGTCGAGTTCTACGGCAAGGGCGTCGCCGAGGTGCCGCTGGCCAACCGCGCCACCCTGGGCAACATGAGCCCCGAGTTCGGCTCGACCTGTGCGATCTTCCCGATCGACGAAGAGACCATCAACTACCTGCGCCTGACCGGCCGCACCGACGAGCAGCTGGCGCTGGTCGAGGCCTACGCCAAGACCCAGGGCATGTGGCACGACGCCGACCGCGAGCCGGCCTTCTCGGAGTACCTCGAGCTGGACCTGTCGACGGTCGTGCCGTCGATCGCCGGCCCGAAGCGCCCGCAGGACCGAATCCTGTTGTCGGAGAGCAAGATCGCGTTCCGTAAGGACATCCACAACTACGTCGAGGAGCAGCACCCGGCGCCCGAGACCAAGCTCGACGAGGCCGTTGCGGAGTCGTTCCCGGCTTCCGACCCGGCCGCCCTGTCGTTCGCGGACGACGGTGCCGTCAACGTCCAGTCCGCCGCCAACGGCGCCGAGGGCCGCCCGAGCAAGCCGGTGCGCGTCAAGGGCGAGCGCGGCGAGTTCATCCTCGACCACGGCGCCGTCGCGGTCGCGGGTATCACCTCCTGCACCAACACCTCCAACCCGTCGGTCATGATCGGTGCCGCCCTGCTGGCCCGCAACGCCGTCGAGAAGGGCCTGTCCAGCAAGCCGTGGGTCAAGACCAACATGGCCCCGGGCAGCCAGGTCGTCACCGACTACTACGAGAAGGCCGGCCTGTGGCCGTACCTGGAGAAGCTGGGCTTCTACCTGGGTGGCTACGGCTGCACCACGTGCATCGGTAACACCGGCCCGCTGCCGGAGGAGATCTCCAAGGCCGTCAACGAAGAGGACCTGACCGTCACCGCGGTGCTCTCCGGTAACCGCAACTTCGAGGGCCGCATCTCCCCCGACGTCAAGATGAACTACCTGGCCTCGCCGCCGCTGGTCATCGCCTACGCCCTCGCCGGCACCATGGACTTCGACTTCGAGACGGACTCCCTCGGCAAGGACACCGACGGCAACGACGTCTTCCTGCGCGACATCTGGCCGTCGGCTCAGGAGATCGACGACACCATCAAGAGCGCGATCAGCCAGGACATGTTCCGCAAGTCCTACGCCGACGTGTTCAAGGGCGACGACAACTGGCGCAACCTGCCGACCCCGGACGGCGACACCTTCGCGTGGGACGACGCCTCGACCTACGTCCGCAAGGCGCCGTACTTCGACGGTATGGAGCTCGAGCCGGCACCGGTCTCGGACATCAAGGGCGCCCGCGTCATGGCGCTGCTGGGTGACTCGGTGACCACCGACCACATCAGCCCGGCCGGCCCGATCAAGCCGGGTACCCCGGCCGCCGACTACCTGGACGCGCACGGCGTGGCCCGCAAGGACTACAACTCGCTGGGCAGCCGTCGTGGCAACCACGAGGTCATGGTCCGCGGCACCTTCGCCAACATCCGCCTGCAGAACCGGATCCTCGACACCATCGGCCTGGAGGGCACGCAGGGTGGCTACACCCGCGACTTCACGCAGGAAGGTGGCCCGAAGGAGTTCATCTACAACGCGTGCATGAACTACCAGAAGGCCGGCATCCCGCTGGTCGTCCTGGGCGGCAAGGAATACGGCTCGGGCAGCTCGCGTGACTGGGCCGCCAAGGGCACCACGCTGCTGGGCGTCAAGGCCGTCATCACCGAGTCGTTCGAACGCATCCACCGCTCCAACCTGATCGGCATGGGCGTCATCCCGCTGCAGTTCCCGGCGGGCGAGAGCGCCAAGTCGCTGGGCCTGGACGGCACCGAGACCTTCGACATCACCGGCATCGAGGAGCTCAACGCCGGCAAGACGCCGAAGACGGTGCACGTGACCGCCACCAAGGAGGACGGCACCAAGGTCGAGTTCGAGGCCGTGGTCCGCATCGACACCCCCGGTGAGGCCGACTACTACCGCAACGGCGGCATCCTGCAGTACGTGCTGCGCAACATGCTGCGGTCGGGTAGCGAGGCCTGATAGCTGGCTGATTCGGTTGGGCAGCCCCTGGACATACGAGGGCGCTGCCCAACCGAACGCCAGTAGGAGTCCTGGTGCCCAAAGTTAGCGACGACCATCTCGCCGCCCGTCGAGCGCAGATCCTCGACGGTGCCCGACGCTGTTTTTCCGAGTTCGGGTACGAAGGTGCGACCGTGCGGCTTCTCGAAGAAGCCACCGCGATGTCGCGCGGCGCGATCTTCCATCACTTCCGCGACAAGGACGCGCTGTTCTTCGCGCTCGCCGAGGAGGACGGCGAGCGGATGGCCGAGACCGTCGAGAAGGACGGCCTCGTACAGGTCATGCGCAACATGCTGGCCAAGCCGGAGAACTACCAGTGGCTGGGCACCCGGCTGGAGATCGCCCGGCGGCTCCGCACCGACGCCGAGTTCCGCGCCGAGTGGCAGCAGCGCTACGAGGAACTCAACCAGGCCACCATCGCGCGCCTGGAACGCAAGAAGGCCGCCGGCACCCTGCGTGACGACGTGCCCACCGAAGTGCTGCACATCTATCTCGACCTGGTGCTCGACGGCCTCATCGCGCGGCTCGCGTCGGGTCAGACCGGCGAGGATCTGAGCGCCGTGCTCGACATCGTCGAGGCGTCCGTGCGGCGCAAGCCCTAGCTAGCGGTTCGCGCTCATCACCGACAGCAGCTCGTAACCGACGTGCGCGGCGGCGATGCCCGTCAGCTCGGCATGGTCGTAGGCCGGTGACACCTCGACGATGTCGGCGCCGACGACGTTCAGCCCGGTCAGCGAGCGCAGCGAATGCAGCAGTTCACGCGACGTCAGTCCGCCGGCCTCCGGGGTGCCGGTCCCGGGCGCGTGCGCCGGGTCGAGCACGTCGATGTCGACCGACACGTAGACCGGACCACCGGCCAGCCGCTTGACCATGCGCTCGCGCACGCTGGCCAGACCGTCGACCTGGTAGTCGTCGGAGCGGATCACCTGGAAGCCGAGGATCGCGTCGTCCTCGAGGTCCTTCTTGCTGTACAGCGGACCGCGGATGCCCATGTGCAGTGAACGCTCCATGTCGATGAGGCCCTCTTCGCTGGCCCGCCGGAACGGGGTGCCGTGCGTGTAGGCGGCGCCGAAGTAGGTGTCCCAGGTGTCCAGGTGGGCGTCGAAATGCAGCACGGCGATGGGGCCGTGGTCACGGTGCAGCGACCGCAGGATCGGCAGCGCGATGGTGTGGTCGCCGCCGAGCGTGAGCACGGCACTGCCGTCCTTGCGCAGCGCCGTCACCTCGGAGTCGATGGTCTCGATGGCCTCGCTGATGTTGAACGGGTTGACGCCGATGTCACCGGCGTCGGCGACCTGCTGATTGGCGAACGGCGACACGTCGAGGGCCTGGTTGTACGGCCGCAGCAGTTTGGACGCGGCACGGATGTGCCCGGGGCCGAACCGCGCGCCCGGACGGTAGGACACCCCCGAGTCGAACGGGACGCCGAGGATCGTGACGTCGGGCGACGAGACCTGGTCCAGACGCGGTACCCGGGCGAAGGTCGCCGGTTCGGCGTAGCGCGGGAACCGGCTGGCGTCGACCTGGCCGATGATCTCGCGGCCGTCGGGCGCGGTGGTCGTGATGTACCGGTCGAAGCTCATCAGTTCTCCAAAGTCGTGGCGTGTGGCTTGGGTCTCATTGTTTCCGGCAGTAGAATTATTGTCAACCTTTGTTTCCTAGGAGGAAAACGTGGGCGGTTCGCCGGCAACGCAACTAACGATCGCCGCACGGTTGAAGGCCGCCCGCAGCGCCAAGCGCATGACCCTCGACGAGCTCGCCGCGGCCAGCGGCGTGACCAAGGGCTACCTCTCGAAGGTCGAACGCGGCCAGTCCAACGCGTCCGTCGCCGCGCTCATCCGCATCTGCGAAGCGCTCGAACTCCAGGTCGGATCCCTGTTCGACGAGACGCCCGTCGGTGAGGTGGTCCGCGCCGGCGAGTACCCGCGCATCGAGTTCGGCGGCACCCACATGACCGAATTCCAGCTCACGCCGACGGGCGAGCGACGGTTCCAGGTCCTGATGAGCGACATCGCGCCCGGCGGCGGCAGCGGGACCGACACCTACTCGCTGCCGGCCGAGGTCGAGTTCGCCATGGTGATCGAGGGCCGGCTGCACATCGACTTCGTCGAGGGCAACGGCAGCCGCATCACCCTCGACCGCGGCGATGCCCTGACGTTCGAGGCCGACCGCCCGCACGCCTTCCACGCCGACGCACAGTCCGGCGCGAAGGTGTTGTGGGTGCTGACGCCGGCCCTGGCGCACCGGCGCCTGGCCGAGGCCGCCGAGTAAACCGCCTACGCGGCGGTCAGCTCCTGACGACTGCGCTCGACGGCGGCATGCTCGGGCGCCAGGTCCACACCACGGGTCAGGACGTAGTACGCCACGCCGGACACCGCCAGCCCGACGAGGAACGAGATATCCACTCCCCCAAGCATCTTGGCGACCGGCCCCTCATAGAAGTGCAGTGAGATGAACGGCACCATCGACACCATGCCGACGAGGTACGCCGCCAGTCCGCGCCATGACCACCGGCCGTAGATGCCGTCGGGCCGGAAGATGTCGACGATCGAATAGTGCCCGCGCCGAACGAAATAGAAGTCGACGAGGTTGACGGCCGTCCACGGGATCAGGAAGTACAGCATCAGCAGCACGAAGGTGTTGAACGACTCGAGGTAACCCTCGGGCAGCGACAGCGCGACGACGAACGCGACGAACGACGTGAGCGCGATGCCGATCACCCGCAGGCGCACGGTCGGCGTGATGGGCCGGAAGGCGTCCAGGGCGCTCATGCTCGTCAGGCTGGCGCCGTAGGCGTTGACGGACATGATGGTCACCAGGGCGATCGACGCCACCACGACGGTGAAAGTGCCGAAGCCGGGCAGTAATTGGTTGCCGACGGTCTGGATCGAGACGATCGCGTCCGGCGTCGGCAGCGCCGATGCCAGCACCGCGCCGAGCGACATCAGCCACACCGACGAACCCGCGGCACCCAGATAGGTCCACCAGATGACGTGCTTGGCCGAGGTGTTCTCCGGCAGGTACCGCGAGTAGTCGGACACGTACACCGCATACGAGATCTGATATCCGGCCGCCGCGGCGAACTGCATCAGGAACACCGTCAGCGAGAACTTGCCGCCGTCGGGAACCGCGGCGTTGAGATGCAGGGTCGACAACGCGTAGACGGTGAGGACACCGAACACCACGATCAGCAGGTACGTCAGCCACCGCTGCACGACCATCATCAGGTCGAAGCCGACGACGGCGATGACGATCGCCGCGACCATCAGCCCGAGATACCAGAGCCAGTTCGGGCCCGCGAAGACCGTCTTGAAGCCCGACGTGGCGAGGATCGTGTTGAAGACGTTGAAGCCGATGTACACGAAGACGACGGCGACGAACGGGACGAGCGCGCCCCGCGAGCCGAACTGCGCGCGCGACTGGATCATCTGCGGCAGGCCCATCGTGGGGCCCTGGTTGGCGTGGAAGCACATGAAGAGCGTCCCGAAGCAGGCGCCTGCGACCGCCGCGAGCACCGACCACCCGGCGGACAGGCCGTTGGCCGGCCCGAGGAAGCCCGTCACCATCGTGGTCAACACGAAGTTCCCGGTGAACCAGAACGGCGCCTGGTGGTGCACCTTGCCCCTGCGTTCGCCGGTCGGAATCCAGTCGATGGACCGGGTCTCGATTGCGCCTGCCATGGCATCCCCTTTGATGTGGCTCAGATCACTGGCCCTAGGGTAGGCATTTCCGACCGCCAAAGGCAACAATTGTTTCCTAGTTCACTCCACATGTTGACAGATGGGAGTGACGTACCGCACTCTGTTACGCGAGTCACAAATCTCGTGGCGCGCCCTCCTCTCCACGGAGCTCCCCTTGGCCATCACCGAGGCCCCACGGCCGGGCATTCTGCGCGCCATGAGCGCACAAAAATCCGTCGACGACATCGTCGCCGCCAACGAAACGCCCGACGGCCCGCACCTCAAGCGCTCGATGGGTTTCATCCATCTGACCGCCCTGTCCATCGGCGCGACGCTCGGCACCGGAATCTTCGTCATTCTCGGCGCCGCGGTCCCGAAAGCCGGCCCGGCCGTCCTGATCTCGTTCATCCTCGCCGCCGTCACCGCACTGTTCTCGGCGCTGTCGTACGCCGAACTGGCAGGCACCATCCCCGTCTCCGGCAGCTCCTACTCCTACGCCTACGCCACCCTCGGCGAATTCTGGGCCTGGGTGTGCGGCTGGTGTCTCATGCTCGAGTACGGCGTCTCGGTCGCTGCCGTGGCCGTCGGCTGGGGCGGCTACATCAACACACTGCTCCACCAGTTGTTCGGCATCGAGCTTCCCGCCACCATCACCGGCGCGCCGGGCGAAGGCGGTGTCATCAACCTGCCCGCCATCACGATCGTGGTCCTCGCGTCGATCCTGCTGCTCAAGGGCGCGTCCGAGTCGGCCGCCGTCAACACCGCGATGGTGGTCCTCAAGTGCGTCGTGCTGGTGTTCTTCTGCGCCGTCGCCTTCACCGCGTTCAAGGCCGGCAACCTCACCCCGTTCATGCCCCTGGGTTTCCTCGGCGTCTCCGCCGCCGCCTCGCAGGTCTTCTTCTCCTACATCGGCTTCGATGCGGCATCCACCGCGGGCAACGAGGCCAAAGATCCGAAGCGGGATCTGCCGCGCGCCATCATGGCCTCACTGCTGATCGTGACGGTGCTGTACCTCGCCGTCGCGCTCGCCGCTCTCGGCGCGATGAGCTGGACCAAGTTCAGCGCCGACGAAGGCGCCACCCTGGCCGTCGCACTCAGTGGCATCACCACCAGCAATGTGCCGGCCATCATCCTGTCGATCGGTGCCGTCATCGCGATCGCCAGCGTCGTCCTCGCCGTCCAGTACGGGCAGACCCGCATCCTCTACACCATGGCCGTCGACGGCCTGGTGCCCGCGCTGTTCGCCAAGATCAACCCGCGGACCTTCGTGCCGACCTGGAACATCGTCATCTGCGGTGTCGTCGTGTCGCTGCTGGCCGGCTTCGTGTCGCTGGGTGAGCTGGCCAACGCCACCTCGATCGGCTGCCTCTTCGCCTTCGCGCTGGTCAACATCGCCGTCATCATCCTGCGGCGCACACGCCCCGATCTGCACCGCACGTTCCGGTTGCGACTGTTCCCCGTCGCACCGGTACTGGGATTCCTGTTCTGCTGTTACCTGATGTGGGCGCTGCCCATCGCGACGTGGATCGCGTTCGGCATCTGGGGTGCCCTCGGCCTGGCGGTCTACTTCGGCTACAGCATTCGCAGGTCCAAGCTGCGAGTGGACGCTGCGTAGATGATCACCGTCGGCATGTTCCAAGGTCCGCAGGAATCCGGGACCGTCGCCGAGAACCTCGCCGCCATCGCGGCGGCGGCGCAGCAGGCCGCCGCTGCCGGCTGCCAGATCATCGTCACACCGGAGATGTCGGCCACCGGCTACAACATCGGCACCGAGATCGCCGCACGCGCCGAACCCGCCGACGGCCCGATCTTCCAAGCAGTCCGGAAGATCGCGGGCGACAACGGAATCGCCGTCGTCTACGGGTATCCCGAGGCGGGACCGGAGAAGCCGTACAACAGCGTCCAGGTCGTCGGCCCGGACGGCGAAGCCCTCGCCAACTACCGCAAGACGCACCTGTACGGCTTCGACCGCGACCACTTCACCCCCGGTTCGCAGTGGGTCACCCAGTTCGAACTCGACGGCGTCACCTGCGGACTGCTGATCTGCTACGACATCGAATTCCCCGAGAACGCGCGCGCCCACGCCGACGCCGGCACCCAGTGGCTCGTCGTCCCCACCGGACTCATGGAGCCGTGGAGTTTCGTTGCGACACACATCGTTCCGGCCCGCGCCTACGAGAGCCAGCTGTTCCTGTCGTACGTCAACCGCACGGGGTTCGAGAACGGCCTCGAGTACTGCGGACTGAGCTGCACCATCGCGCCCGACACGACCGAACTGAGTCGCGGTGGCCGCACCGAGGAACTGCTCGTCACCCATATCGATCCCGCCGCGGTGGCCGTGTCCCGCGCCGTCAACACCCATCTCGGCGATCGCCGCCGAGATCTCTACCAGGAGAACCAGACCCGATGACCGTCCCCCAGCCCATCGAAGAGACGCAGCTGTCGGAGACCGGACCACGGTCGTCCGACAAGCCGATCACCATGTTCGGTCCCGACTTCCCGTTCGCCTACGACGACTACGTGTCCTCCGCCGACGGCCTCGGTGAGATCCCGGCCGACCGGCACGGCACCGAGGTCGCGATCGTCGGCGCCGGCTGCGCTGGCATCACCGCCGCCTACGAGCTCATGAAGATGGGCCTGAAACCCGTTGTCTACGAGGCGGATCAGATCGGCGGCCGCATGCGGTCCATCCCCTTCGAGCAGGCCCCGGACGCGGTGGCCGAAATGGGATCGATGCGGTTCCCACCCACGTCCACGACGCTGTACCAGTACTTCGACAAGGTCGGCATCGAAACGTTCGAGTTCCCCAACCCGCTGTCGGCGGCGGCGCCCAGCACCGTCGTCGACCTCAAGGGCAAGACGTACTACGCCGAGCAACTCGCCGACCTGCCGCAGGCCTTCACCGACGTCGCCGACGCGTGGCGCCAGACGCTCGAGGACGGCGCCGACCTGCACGCGATCCAGAACGCCATCCGCGAGCGCGACACGCAGGCCCTGAAGTCGGCGTGGGGCAAGCTCGTTCGCGAACTCGACGACGAGACGTTCTGGGGCTTCCTGACCAAGTCGCACCACTTCAAGTCGTTCGAGTTGCGCGAGATCTTCGGCAAGGTCGGCTTCGGCACGGGCGGCTGGGACACCGACTACCCGAGCTCGATGCTCGAAATCCTGCGTGTGGTGCTCACCGAGGCCGACGACAACCACCGCGGCGTGGTCGGCGGTTCGCAGCAGCTGCCCCTGCGGTTGTGGAAGCGCTCCCCGCAGCGCCTCGCCCACTGGCCGGCCGGCACCACGCTCGAATCGCTGCACGGCGGCCGGACCCGGGGCGCCGTCACCGACATCCGGCGGACGTATCCCAACCGCTACACCATCACCGACGCCGACGGGGAGACCCGCACCTACGACGCCGTCATCGTCACCGCCCAATCGTGGATGCTGCTCAACAACATTCGCTGCGACGACGACCTGTTCCCGTCCAACGTGTGGTCGGCCATCGAGCAGACGCACTACATGGGTTCGTCGAAGGTGTTCGTGTTGGTCGACCGCCCGTTCTGGAAGGACAAGGACGCCCAGGGCCGCGACGTCATGTCGATGACACTGACCGACCGGATGAGCCGCGGCACCTATCTGCTCGACCAGGGACTCGACGCCGACGGCAACGAGAAGCCCGGCGTCATCTGCCTGTCGTACACGTGGGAGGACGACTCCCGGAAGATCGTGCCGCTGAGCGCAACCGAGCGCATGGACCTGATGCTCAAGTCGCTACAGGCCATCTACCCCAACGTCGACATCCGCAGCCACATCATCGAGACGCCCAAGACGGTGTCATGGGAAACCGAGCGCAACTTCATGGGTGCGTTCAAGGCGAACCTGCCGGGCCACTACCGCTACCAGGAGCTGTTGTACACGCACTTCATGCAGCGTGATCTCGACCCGCGGCATCGCGGCATCTACCTGGCGGGCGACGACATCTCGTGGACCGCGGGCTGGGCGGAAGGCGCGATCACGACGGCGCTGAACGCGGTGTGGGCCGTGATGGACCAGTTCGGCGGGTCGACGTCACCGACGAACCCCGGCCCGGGCGACGTCTTCGACATGATCGCCCCGGTCCGGCTGACCGACGAAATCTAGGGCGCGCCAGCGGGTTACACCGCGACGGTCCGTGCGCGGCGAAAGCGGCTGGGCCGCAGCGGGGTTCAGGCGATCTTGCGGCTGCGGTGATTCGGGCCGCCGCGGCTGCGCATGACCGCGCCGGACTGCACCAGCATGCTGTGCACCGACCCATAGGATTTTCCGGACGTGGCCACCAATGACCTGATACTGGCGCCGCTCTCGTAGGCGTTACGCAGCTGGGTCATCATCTGGTCGCGAGATGCCTTGGATTGCCTCATCGCCGGTCCCCTGACTCTCCCCCGGCGGTATACCGGGCTGACGGGAATCAGCGTAAGAACCGCAGTCGCTCGGCGCGGGCGATTCGGTGAATCAGGTCAGGCCAATTCGATGAGATCGCGGTAGGTGTCCGACCAGAAGTCCTCGGTGGCGTCCGGCAGCAGCAGCACGCGCTGCGGGTTGAGCGCCTCGGCCGCGCCCGGGTCGTGCGTCACGAGCACCACCGAACCGGCGTAACTGCGCAGCGCGTCGAGCACCTGCTCGCGCGACGCCGGGTCGAGGTTGTTGGTCGGCTCGTCGAGCAGCAGCACGTTGGCGGTCGAGGCGACCAGACCGGCCAGGGCCAGTCGGGTCTTCTCACCGCCGGACAGCGTCCCGGCCGGCTGATCCAGCTGCGGGCCGGTGAACATGAACGCGCCCAACAGGCCACGCAGATCCTGCTCGCCGGTGTCCGGGGCGGCGTGCCGGATGTTCTCCCACACCGTCGCCGCGTTGTCGAGGGTGTCGTGCTCCTGCGCGAAATAACCGATCTTGAGGCCGTAACCGGGTTCGATACCGCCGGCGTCGGGCTTCTCCACACCGGCCAGCAGGCGCAGCAGCGTCGTCTTGCCGGCACCGTTGAGGCCCAGGACGACGACGCGCGAACCCCGGTCGATCGCGAGGTCGACGCCGGTGAAGATCTCCAGCGAGCCGTAGGTCTTGGTCAGGCCCTTGACGATCAGCGGGGTCTTGCCGCACGGCGCCGGCGTCGGGAACTTGATCTTCGCGACCTTGTCGGCCACCCGCTCGGCATCGAGCTCGGCGATCATGCGCTCGGCACGGCGCAACATGTTCTGTGCCGCAACAGCTTTCGTGGCCTTCGCGCCCATCTTGGCGGCCTGCGCGCGCAACGCGCTGGCCTTCTTCTCGGCGTTCGCGCGCTCGCGGCGGCGGCGCTGCTCGTCGGTCGCGCGGGCATCGAGGTACTTCTGCCAGCCCATGTTGTAGACGTCGGCCTCGCCGCGCACGGCGTCGAGGAACCACACGCGGTTCACCACGTCGGCGAGCAGTTCGACGTCGTGGCTGATCACCACGAGGCCCCCGGTGTGGCTCTGCAGGAACGTGCGCAGCCAGCCGATGGAGTCGGCGTCGAGGTGGTTGGTCGGCTCGTCGAGCAGGAGCGTGGTGTTCGAGCCAGAGCCCTCGGACGCCGCGAACAGGATGCGGGCCAACTCGATACGGCGGCGCTGTCCACCGGACAGGGTGCGCAGCGGCTGCGTCAGCACCCGGTCCGGCAGGCCCAGACTGGCGCAGATGCGGCCGGCATCACTCTCGGCGGCGTACCCGCCGAGGGCCGAAAACCGTTCCTCCAGAACACCGTAGCGGCGCACTGCCTTGTCGCGGGCGGCGTCGTCGACGACCTCGGCCATGATGGCCTGCTGCTTCTCCAGGTCGGCCAGCAGCGTGTCCAGGCCGCGGGCCGAGAGCACCCGGTCGCGGGCCAGGACGTCCAGATCGCCTTCCTTCGGATCCTGCGGCAGGTAACCGATTTCACCGATCCGCTCGACCGTTCCCGCATAGGGCTGGCCTTCGCCGGCCAGGATGCGCAGCGTCGTGGTCTTGCCGGCACCGTTGCGGCCGACCAGACCGATGCGGTCGCCCGGCTGGATGCGCAGCGCCGAACCCTCGAAGGACAGCAGCGTGCGCGCTCCGGCGCGGACCTCCAGGTCCGTTGCGGTGATCACGCTGCTGCCTCCTTAGGTGTGCCGGGCGCTCCGGGCCGGCTTATTTGTCGTCTGTGAAGACCGCGGGTCGTTTCTCGGCGCGCGCGGCAACCGCCTCTTCGAAGTTGGCGGTGAGCAGTCGGATGAAGAGCTGACCCAGGCCTTCGGCCTGCATATGGCTCTCCAGACTACCGGCGTCCAGTCCACTCCAGAGAGTCCGCTTGGTCAATTCAATTCCCGGGCGGGAGAACGAACCGATGCGCTCGGCCATGTCGAAGCAGGTTTGCAGGAGCTGATCGTCGGCGACGGTCCGCGAGACCAGACCGATCCGCTCGGCCTCCGCCGAGTCGATGTCCCGGCCGGTGAGCATCACCTCGAACGCCCGCGACGTGCCGATGGCCCGCGGCAGCAGATAGGACAGGCCCAGTTCGCTGGCCGTCAGACCGTTGTTGATGCCCGCGGCCCGGAAGTAGGCACCCGCGCCGGCGACACGGATGTCGCACGCCAGCGCCAGGCACAGGCCGCCGCCGATCGCTGCGCCATTCACGGCCGCGATGACGGGTTGATGCAGCTTACGCAGGGCAAGGATGACGTCGTCGAGCACTTCCATGGAGCGCAACGCGAACGTCGGCCGGGTCAGCCCCGCGACGTGCGGCACCGCGCCCGCCGACTTGTGGTCGGCGCCGGAGGAGAACCCACGGCCGGCCCCGGTCAGGACGACCGCGCGCACGTCGTTGTCGTGGGTGATCTCGTCAAGCGCCGCCTTGAGCGGGACCATGACGTCGAAGGCCATGGAGTTCATCCGCTCGGGGCGGTTGAGGGTGACCAGTGCCACGCCGGGGCGCGGACGGTCGACGACTACCAGTGGGTTCTGTTCGCTCACGTCCTGCACGCTAGCGGGTGCGCAATGTCACACCCGCCGTCAG
>NZ_JAYXBQ010000021.1:0-122288 GCF_039668335.1 Mycobacterium sp. SM3041
CACTCGCTGCTTGACATAGGAGCAATGGCCGCTCGCGGTCAAAGGGGCTTGAGGCGGATCGGGGTCTCGGCGAGCAGGCCGAGGGGATCGACGTAGTCGGCGTCGGACGACGCGCCCCACATGGCGCCCCAGTGCAGACAATTCGCGCAGCCGGGGTGCCCGGCCAGCAGCGTGCCGATTGGCGAACCCGCGGCGACGACGGCGCCGGCGCGCACCGCCGCCCGGACGGGCTCGTAGCTGGTCCGCAGCCCTCCCGGATGAGCGACCGACACGACCGGCCGGCCCGCGAGCTCCCCGGCGAACACCACGGTGCCCGGGCCGGCGGCGTACACCGTCTGGCCGGCGGCACCGGCGAGGTCGACGCCCCGGTGCCCGCGCTGCCAGTTCGGCCGCGGCGCGTCGAACGTGCGCACGACGGTCGGTCGCGGCCGCAGCGGCCAGTCCAGCCGGTCGTCGGTGGCGTGCGCCACGCCGGTCGAGCCGAGTCCGGCGAGCAGGAGCGCCAGTAGAATCCGCATCAGGCCAGTTCAGCGCTTCGGCGGCGGCTTCGGCACCCCCAGAAACCCGATCTGTGGACAACCCGCGCACTGTGGACAAAAGCATCCCCGGGAACCGTGTAAACTTCCCGTTGCAATCCGCATTCGTGGGTTGACTTCGCGCGCCTGCACAGCGGCTCGATCTCGGGTCGCCACCGCATGCCGGGCGGTCCCACCTCGGACAACCGAGTCGGGTCCGGCACGCAGCAGACGCCAGGGTCCGGAATCACCCGATGCCGGACGACAACCGATAACTGAGTGAGGCACCAACATGGCCGTAGTGACCATGAAGCAGCTGCTGGACAGCGGCGCACACTTCGGGCACCAGACCCGTCGCTGGAACCCCAAGATGAAGCGGTTCATCTTCACCGACCGCAACGGCATCTACATCATCGACTTGCAGCAGACGCTGACCTACATCGACAAGGCGTACGAATTCGTCAAGGAGACCGTTGCCCACGGCGGCACCGTGCTCTTCGTCGGTACCAAGAAGCAGGCCCAGGAGTCCATCGCCGACGAGGCCACCCGCGTCGGCATGCCCTACGTCAACCAGCGCTGGCTGGGCGGCATGCTCACCAACTTCTCGACCGTTCACAAGCGCCTGCAGCGCCTGAAGGAACTCGAGTCGATGGAGCAGACCGGTGGCTTCGAGGGTCGCACCAAGAAGGAAATCCTCATGCTGACGCGTGAGAAGAACAAGCTCGAGCGCAGCCTCGGCGGTATCCGGGACATGCAGAAGGTTCCGTCGGCCATCTGGGTCGTCGACACCAACAAGGAGCACCTGGCCGTTTCCGAGGCCATCAAGCTCGGCATCCCGGTCATCGCGATCCTGGACACCAACTGCGATCCCGACCAGGTCAACTACCCGATCCCGGGTAACGACGACGCCATCCGCAGCGCCGCGCTGTTGACCAAGGTGATCGCCTCCGCGGTTGCCGAGGGGCTGCAGGCCCGCTCGGGTGCCAAGACCGAGGCCGAAGGCGCCGAGCCGCTCGCCGAGTGGGAGCAGGAACTGCTCGCCGGGGCCACGGCAGGAACCGAGACCGCGTCTTCTCCGGAAGCCGCCACCGAAACCACCACCACAGAAAGCTGAGATGGCTAACTACACCGCTGCTGACGTAAAGCGACTGCGGGAGCTCACCGGCTCCGGCATGCTCGACTGCAAGAACGCACTGGTTGAGACCGAGGGTGACTTCGACAAGGCCGTCGAGGTCCTGCGCATCAAGGGTGCCAAGGACGTCGGCAAGCGCGCTGAGCGCGCCACCGCCGAGGGCCTGGTCGCCGCCAAGGACGGCGCCCTCATCGAGCTGAACTCCGAGACCGACTTCGTCGCCAAGAACGCCGAATTCCAGGCTCTCGCGGACCAGATCCTCACCGCTGCCGTCGCGGCCAAGGCCAACGACGTGGAGACCCTCAAGGCCGCCACCGTCGACGGCACCACCGTCGAGCAGCTGGTCGCGGACCTGTCCGCGAAGATCGGCGAGAAGCTCGAACTGCGCCGGGTCGCCTACTTCGACGGCACCGTCGAGACCTACCTGCACAAGCGTGCCGCGGACCTGCCGCCGGCCGTGGGTGTGCTGGTCGAGTACA
The DNA here is from genome assembly GCF_039668335.1 of Mycobacterium sp. SM3041. Lineage (NCBI taxonomy): Bacteria > Bacillati > Actinomycetota > Actinomycetes > Mycobacteriales > Mycobacteriaceae > Mycobacterium > Mycobacterium sp. SM3041. The sequence goes on from NZ_JAYXBQ010000021.1 coordinate 2,127, forward strand.
ACGGTGCTTCCGAAGAGGCCGCTCACGCGGTCGCGCTGCAGATCGCCGCGCTGAAGGCCAAGTACCTCACCCGTGAGGACGTGCCCGCCGACCTGGTCGCCAACGAGCGTCGTATCGCCGAGGAGACCGCCAAGGAAGAGGGCAAGCCCGAGGCCGCACTGCCGAAGATCGTCGAAGGCCGCGTCACCGGCTTCTACAAGGACGTCGTGCTGCTCGACCAGCCGTCGGTGTCCGACAACAAGAAGACCGTGAAGGCCCTGCTGGACGAGGCCGGCGTCACCGTGACCCGCTTCGTGCGGTTCGAGGTCGGCCAGCAGTAAGAACTTGGGCAGCACACCCGCTGCTCACTGACAAAACCCCGCGCACAAACCCGGCGATCCCGGAGTGCGCGGGGTTTTGCTTTGTCCGGCTAGGGCCGGGGGAGCTTGCGGTGCAACGGATTCGTGGTCACCGGCGCGCGGCGGCGACTCGTGGGCAGGCTCTGGACGACATCAGGGCGGTCCGCCGTGGCGCGGGTGGCGTCCTGCGCCCGCATGCCCGGCGAGTTGCCGGCACCCAGGGCGGGCGCTCCGATTCGGCGCCTGGCCGCGCCGCTGCAGCTCGGACACGGCGTATCGGCGGGCACGCTCGCCATCGAATGTTGTTCGGTGAAGTCCGGGCAACCCTGTCCACACCGGAATACGTAGGTAGGCACAACGACACCATAAGCCCTATCCGCCAACGTCATCCGGATGTAACTTGCCCGAACCGCAGACGAGACACCTTCAGTATTGAATACTTCCATTCGGAAGCAAGTGTGTTTGTGTCGCTAGGAGGTCAATGTGCCGGAATTGCTGTTCCCCTTGGATTCGGCGAAGAAGTTCACCGACCAACAGTTGGTCGGCCACAACCGATGGCACCCGGACATCCCGCCGGCCGTCACCGTCAAGCCGGGGGACAGCTTCCGGGCGCACTGCCGCGAGTGGTTCGACGGCGCCATCCACAACGACGACTCGGCCGAGGACATCCTCAACGCGCCACTCAAGGGCGTGCACTGCCTGTCCGGGCCGTTCGCGATCGAGGGCGCCGAGCCGGGTGACCTGCTGATCGTCGACATCCTCGACGTCGGGCCCATTCCGCAGGAAGACTCGGGGCCGCTGGCGGGGCAGGGCTGGGGATACACCGGCATCTTCGCCAAGCAGAACGGCGGCGGGTTCCTCACCGACCAGTTCCCCGACGCCTACAAGGCGATCTGGGACTTCTCGGGGCAGAAGGCCACCTCGCGCCACGTGCCCCATGTGAAGTACACCGGCATCGTGCATCCCGGCCTCATGGGCACGGCGCCGTCGGCGGCACTGCTGGCCAAATGGAACGCCCGCGAAGGCGCGTTGATCGCCACCGATCCCGACCGCGTGCCGCCGCTGGCATTGCCGCCCGAACCGCAGGACGCGATCCTGGGCTCATTGCGCGGCGATGCCTTCACCAAGGCTGCCGCCGAGGCCGCCCGCACCGCGCCGCCTCGCGAGAACGGCGGAAACCAGGACATCAAGAACCTCACGAAGGGCAGCCGGGTGTTCTATCCGGTGTTCGTCCCCGGGGCGAACCTGTCGTTCGGCGACCTGCACTTCTCGCAGGGCGACGGCGAGATCACGTTCTGCGGCGCGATCGAGATGGGCGGGTTCATGGACCTGCACGTGGACCTGATCAAGGGCGGCATGGAAACCTACGGCGTGCATGAGAACGCGATCTTCATGCCCGGCAACACCGACCCGCAGTACTCGGAATGGCTGGCGTTCTCCGGCACCTCGGTGACGCTCGACGGCGAGCAGAAGTACCTCGACTCGGATCTGGCGTACCAGCGCGCGTGTCTGCACGCCATCGACTACCTGACGAAGTTCGGCTACAGCCCGGAGCAGGCCTACCTGCTGCTCGGGTCCGCGCCGATCGAGGGCCGGCTCTCCGGCGTGGTGGACATCCCGAATTCCTGTGCGACGGTGTACATCCCGACGGCGATCTTCGATTTCCCGGTGGCGCCGTCGGCGTCGGGGCCCTACCAGATCGATCCTGGAATGGGCGCGCCACACGCCAGTTTCTGATCCCGCAGCCGGCAGCCAGTTCCCCGATTACCTTGGGGGACTGGCTGTTTGGCGGGTGCCGGTGTCAGCCGCGCAGTTCTGCCGGGGAGCTCGAACCCTGCAGGACGCCCAGCAGCTCGGTCAGGGCTTCGGGCTGCAGCGACGCTGACGTGCACAGCGCGGCCAGCTGTTCGGACTTGTTGAGCCGATCCCGGATCTGGCGGTACAGCGCGTTGCCCCGGCGGGTCTGGTAGACCAGCACCCGCCGGCGGTCGACCACATCGGCCTTGCGCAGCACCAGATTGTCGTCGACCATCCCGTCGACGAGCCGGGTCAGACTCGGCCCGGGCAGCAGCGTCACCTCGGCCAGTGCCGTCATCGGTTTTCCGGCGCCACCCTCGAGGGCGGCCAGCACGTGCCACTGACGCACCGTCAGACCGCCCAGGTGATCGGTCACGACGCGGTCCAGTTCGAAGGCGACCGACTTCACCAGTCGAGCGAGTTCCTCGATGGTGTCAGCACGGGCGCCGGGCTTCATCTCCATGGTGGCGCCCAGCCTACCGTGGTCGGACCTGTCGTCTCGCCGTGAAACAGCGCTGATCGGAAGGTATCTTCAAAATGAATTCTGGCCACCCGGCCGCCGGACGTCGTGGTCGTCGCGATTGAGGTGGCAGGGCTGGGCTGGTCTCCCAAGGTGAGGTGATGGTGAATCCGAAACCTGCGACGATTCCCGCGCGCCCCGACCGGGATGCGGTCGACATTGCGCTCGTGGTGCCGTTGAGCGGGCCCGCCGGGATGTTCGGACCGTCGTGCGAGGCGAGCGCCGAACTGGCCGCCGAGGACATCAACGCCGCCGGCGGCATCCTGGACCGGCCGGTCCGCATTCATCCCGTCGACGCCGGCGCGCCGTTGAACGAGCTCGCGGACGAACTGGGCCGCCTGGTGGCCCAGCAGCAGATCGACGCCGTGGTGGGCTGGCACCTGTCGAATGCGCGGCGGGTCATCACCCCGCAGACGGCCGGGCGGGTGCCCTACGTGTACACCACGTTCTACGAGGGTGGCGAGAGCACCGACGGCGTGTACATGGTGGGGGAAACGCCGGAGCAGCAACTGTTTCCGGCGTTGACGTGGTTGCGTGAGCACCTCGGGCTGAAACGCTGGTGCATTGTCGGCAACGACTACATCTGGCCGCGGCAGACCGCCCGCGTGACCAAGGACTACATGTGGCGGTCGGGCCTCGAGTTCGTCGGCGAGGCATTCGTTCCGTTGGGCGGGCGAGACTTCCGGACGATGCTGGACGTCATCACCGCCTCGGACGCCGACGGGGTGCTGGTGTTGATGGTGGGTGCGGACAACGCGGCGTTCAATCGCGCGTTCGCCCGCGCCGGCCTGGACCAGAGTGTCGTGCGCCTGTCGTTGATGATCGGTGAGGATGTGTTGTGCGCCAGTGGAAGTGGGGCGACCACCGGTCTGTACACCGCGTGCGGCTACTTCGAGAGCCTGCCCACCGAGGTGAACATGGGGTTCGGCTCGCACTATCTGCAGCGGTTCGGCAGTGCGGCCCCGGCGCTCAACAACATCGGTGAATCCTGTTACGAGGGACTGTTGTTGCTCACCGCCCTGGCGCAGACGGCCCGCAGCCTGGAGGTGGCCGCGATCGACCGGGCGCGCTCCAATGTCGCCTACCAGGGTCCGCGCGGCGAGGTCGTCATGCGTGGTGCTCATACTCGTCAACCCGTGTACCTCGCCAGCGCGGACCAACTCGAATTCGATGTGATCGCCGAACTCACCCCCTGACCGACAGCCATGGCCCCGCCCGGTGCTCTGGGCGAGGCCATGACGGTGCGTCAGCTCGACTGCGGTGTCACCGCAGTTTTCAGTAGTTCCGCGCTGGTGGAATCCGTGTAGCCGTCCTTCTTGCACATGTCATGGCAGTCCTTGGTGAGCGTGCAGGTCAGCGAGGACACGGTGCCGTGGTGGAAGGGGCAGTCGTGGACCATGTCCGGCAGCTCGTACCGCTTCTGGTCGACGACGTCCAGCAGCGTCTGGCCCGCCCACAGCGGTTCCTTCTCGATCTCCTCACGAAGCGGATTGCGCCGCGCCAGGTAGTACTTGCCCTTGGTCGCGATGCACATCACCGGTGACAGCACGAAGGACAGCGTCAGCGCCAGGTAGGGCGACCAGGCCGCGAGGAAATCTCCGAAAGCGTGGTAGAAGGCCATGATCGAGAAAACCGAACCGACCAGCATCGAGACGAATCCGACCGGATTGATGCTGTAGAGGTAGGCCCGCTTGAACTCGACGTATGACGGGCTGAGCTTGAGCAGTGGCTTGTTGATCACGAGGTCGGCGACGATCGCGCCGATCCAGGCGATCGCGACATTCGAGTAGAACCCGAGAATGGTGTTGAGCACGGCGAACATGTCGCTGAGCATCAGTGCCAGCGCGATGGCGATGTGCAGACCGAGGTACACCACCCGGCCCGGGTGCACGTGCAGCACCCGGCTGAAGAAGTTCGACCAGGACAACGAGCCCGAATATGCGTTCGTCACATTGATTTTCACCTGTGACAGCAACACCATCAGCGTGGCCAGACCGAGGGCGAGGGCGTCGTTGTGGATGACCGAGCCGAAGCCGCCGAGGAACTGCTCGATGGGTTCGGTGGCGGCCGCGAAACCGACCTTGCCCGCGACGTAGAAGGCCAGGAAGGCGCCGCAGATCTGTTTGGCGGCACCGAGAATCACCCAGCCGGGTCCGGCGGCGAGCACCGCGGCCCACCAGCGCAACGGCGGTGTTTCCGACTTCTCGGGCATGAAGCGCAGGTAGTCGACCTGTTCACCGATCTGGGCGATGAGTGACAATGCCACGCCGGCGCCCGCACCGACTCCGATGGCCGTGACCTGCTCGCTGCCGCCGTTGCCCGCCCAGCTCAGGAACCCGTGGAAGCCCGCCGGATCCGCGGTCGCGATGAAGGCGATGGGGGCGACGAACAGGATCAGCCACAACGGCTGGGTCCAGACCTGGAACTTGGCCAGGGCGGTCATGCCGTAGAGCACGAGCGGAATGATGATCAGTGAGCCGATGATGTAGCCGACGGCCAGTGGAATGCCGAACGCCAATTTCATCGCCTGCGCCATGATCGCGCCTTCGAGCGCGAAGAAGATGAAGCAGAAGCTGGCGTAGATGAGGCTCGTCAGGGTTGAGCCGAAGTATCCGAAACCGGCTCCGCGCGTGAGCAGGTCCATGTCGATGTTGTATTTGGCGGCGTAGTACGCGATCGGGATGCCGGTGAGGAAGATCGTGACCGCGGCGACCAGGATCGCGACGACCGCGCTGGCCGCGCCGTGGGTGACGGCGATCGATGCGCCGATGGAGTAGTCGGCGAGGTAGGCGATGCCACCCAGGGCGGCCACGGCACATGCCATCGGCGACCATTTGCGAAAAGACTTGGGCGCGTAGCGAAGTGAGAAGTCCTCGATGGTGTCCTGGTTGGCCCAGGTGACGAAGCGGGACCAAGGGCCGACGCGGGCGGCGGCCATCGGTTGGCCGTGCACTTCGTCTAGGGATTGCTCGGTAGTCATGAACGCGTTTCCTGTCGAATCCGTCGTAATCGCCAGTGATGCAATGCATCAGGCAGGCAGGTCGGATACGGGCGCCGATGACCGGACCGGTCTGCGACCTGCAGCAGCCGGGTCGAACGGAAATTAGCACCAGTTACTTCCATATGGCACTAGTTCAAATGGAAAGTTACGCCGGGGAAACTGGGCGTTTACGCAGCGCGTTCCACGGTGCACGCAGCCGGTGTCCGGACTCACAACGTGAAATCTGGGGGTAAGGCGGGCTGGTGGTACTGCTTGGTACCGTGGGTGCCATGACACCCATCAGCACATTCGGTGACGACGCCCTCGGCGACCTCGACGCGGTCGGTGTCGCCGACGCGATCCGCAGCGGTGCGGTATCGGCGGTCGAGGTGGTGCAGGCGGCGATCGCCCGGACCGAGAAGGCGCAGCCCGAACTGAACGGCATGGCGTACGAAGCCTTCGAGCAGGCTGTTGAAAAGGCGAGTGCACCAAGACCTTTCGGAGGATTCTTCGACGGGGTACCGACGTTCATCAAGGACAACGTCGCGGTCGGCGGCTGGCCCACCATGCAGGGCGCCGATGCCTGGGCGCCCCGGCCGGCGCCGGCCGACGGGGAGTGGGCGCGCCTGTACCTCTCGACGGGGCTGGTGGCCCTCGGGAAGACACAGCTGTCGGAGTTCGGTTTCAGCGCCTCGGCCGAGCATCCCCGGCTGGGCCCGGTGCGCAACCCATGGGACACCATGGTGACCGCGGGGGCGTCGTCGTCCGGGTCGGGGGCGTTCGTCGCGGCCGGCGTGGTGCCCATCGCCCACGCGAACGACGGCGGCGGTTCCATCCGAATCCCGGCTTCCTGCAACGGATTGGTCGGTCTCAAGCCCACCCGTGGCCGCTTGCCGCTGGACCGTGAGACCCGGATGCCGCTGCAGATCGTCGCCAACGGCGTCCTCACCCGCAGCGTCCGGGACACCGCGGCGTTCTACCGGGAGGCCGAGCGCGTCTACCGGAACCCGAAACTGCCGGCCATCGGCGACGTCACCGCGCCCGGCCGGCGCCGGCTGCGTATTGCGGTGTGCACGAGCTCGATCGGCCGGGACGCCGGCCCCGAGATCCGGGAGTTGACCATGCAGACCGCGGCCCGGCTGGAGGAGCTCGGCCATCGCGTCACCCAGATCGGCAACCCGGCACCGGAGCGGTTCCGCGACGACTTCCTGCTCTACTGGTCTTTCCTGGCCTTTGCGCTGGTCCGTAGTGGAAAACGCACCTTCGGCCCCAGCTTCGATCGCGGCAAGTTGGACAACCTGACCCTGGGACTGGAAGCAAAGGCGGCGCGCAATCTGCACCGCGTGCCGGCCGCCATCGCCCGGCTGGCCGCGTCACGGCGCATTCCGGCGCGCCTGGCCCGCGACTACGACGTGGTGCTCACCCCGACCCTCAGCGAGGTCACCCCGCCGATCGGGCACCTGGACCCGACTGCCGACTTCGACCAGGTCATGTCGCGGCTCATCGACTGGGTCGGCTTCACGCCGCTGCAGAACGCCAGTGGCGCCCCGGCGGTTTCGCTGCCGCTGGCCCGGTCCGCGTCGGGACTGCCGGTCGGCATGATGTTCGGCGCGGCGGCGGGGCAGGAGGCGACGCTGCTGGCACTGGCGTTCGAGCTCGAGCGGGAAATCGGTTGGCCGTCGCTCGCGGCGCGCTGACGTCGACCGGCCGGCGGGGCTATTTTTGCTCGACGCAAGCAGCGGCAACGGCCGCTTTGTCGGGCGGCCAGCCTTATGCTGTCTCACAGGTTGCGTCAATTGGGGGTGTGCATGACTGTCGGGCCCGAGAACGGGGCTGAAAGGCAGCCGTGGAAGTCGTCGGCTCAAGGCGGCGGGCCGGAGCCCGCGCCCGGGTCCGAGCCGAGTTCGCCGCCGGTGCCCCCGGCGGGTCCCACCCCGAATCCGACACCGGACTTCACGCCGCCGGCACCCCCGGCAGAACCGCAGGGTTCCGTCCGCTGGCAGGACCCGGCCACCGCCAAGCCGCGGCAGCCGACCGTCGCCGAGGCCCGGGCCCGCGACAAGGCCAAGAGGGCGCGCGAAGCCGAAGAAGAGATCGAGCGGGTCAAAGCCGAGAAGGCGCGCAAGCGCGCGGCCACCGGCAAGAAGGTCCTCATCGGTTCGGCGGTCGGCGTCGGCGTGGTGGCGGTGGTCGCCGCCGGCTACGCGATCTTCCATCGCGATGATCAGATCAGCGCGTCCTGCGTCAAGGACGGCAGCAACGAAGTGGTGCCGGACAGCTACTGCAGCAGCGGCACCAACTACGGCGGCGGCAGCACGTTCTTGTACATGGGATCGCCGTACCGGTACTACTACGGCGGCTCCAACTCCGGCGTCGGCAGCATCGCCCACGGTGGCACCCTGACCCTGCCGAAAGGCACTACGGCCACAACGAAATCCGGCACCTCCATCTCGAAGTCGGGGTCGTCGGTATCGCGCGGCGGCTTCGGTTCGTCGAGCCACGGAAGCTCCGGTAGCTGATGCGGCGCGAACGTCACGCCCCGCGACCGGGGTGGCAGCAGATCGTTGCCAGCCAGGGCATGTGTTTCGACACCCCGGCCACCGACGCACACGGGAATGACCGTCCGTACTGGGACGAGTCGGTGCACTACGTGTTCGACATGGACGAGGTGCTCTCGATCGAGGCCTCGGTCGAGGTGCTGCACTCGATGTGCCTGGAAGCCGTCGAGAACATCGTGCTGACCGAGCGCTACCGCGACTTCGGGTTGCCGGAGTGGAGCTGGCCGCACATCGAAAAGTCTTGGCGCCGTAGCGATCCGCACCTCTACGGTCGCTTCGATCTCCGCTACGACGGCCGCCGGCCCCCGGTGCTGCTGGAGTACAACGCCGACACCCCCACGTCGCTGCTCGAAGCCGCGATTCTGCAGTGGTACTGGAAGACCGATGTCTTTCCCGCCGACGACCAGTGGAACTCGCTGCACGAGAAGCTGGTGGAGCGGTGGAAGGAAATCCAGGATCGGTTGCCCGGCAACGAAGCCCACTTCACCTGGTCCTCTGCGGACACCAGCGGCGAGGACAACGTGACGCTGGCCTACCTGCAGGAGTGCGCCGCCGAGGCCGGGATGAACACCGTCGGCCTGGCCATCGAGCAACTGGGCTGGGACCGGGACCTGAATCGCTTCGTCGATCTGGAAGACGCCCCGATCTCGACGCTGTTCAAGCTCTACCCCTGGGAATGGGTGCTCGACGACGAATTCGGCAAGTACGCAGCCGAATCCCTGCCGGAGACCATGTGGATCGAGCCGCTGTGGAAGTCGCTGCTCAGCAACAAGGCCATCCTGGCGGTGCTGTGGGAGATGTACCCGGGGCACCCGAATCTGCTGCCGGCGTACATCGACGATCCGCACGAGCTGACCGAATACGTCCGCAAGCCCAAACTCGGGCGCGAGGGGGCGAACGTCACGATCGTCGGCGCGGGTTACGAGACACAGACCGGCGGCGTGTACGGCGAAGAGGGCTACGTGTACCAGTTGCTCGACCCGCTACCGCAGTTCGACGACATGCGTCCCGCCTTGGGCGCCTGGATCGTCGGCGACGAATCGGCCGGCCTCGGTATCCGCGAGACCTCGGGTCTGGTCACCGACAACGGCGCAGCCTTTGTGCCCCACCGCATCCCGCAGTGACCGGAAGGAAACGAACTTCATGACCCTGACCGCTCTTGGCAACGACTACTGGTCCATCGTCGGACACGGCGCGTCGGCGATCGCGCTGTACGCGATCGTCGGCGGCGCGCTGATGATCCTCGGCTTCTTCGTGATCGACTGGACCACGCCGGGACCCTTGCGCGAGCTGGTCCGCTCGGGCCGGCCGAATGCCGCGGCGGTGGCCGCCTCGGGTGTGCTGTCGATGGCCTTCATCGTGGTGCTCGCCATCTACAGCTCGACGGGCGACCTGGCCGGCGGCCTGATCAAGACGCTGGTCTTCGGCCTCATCGGCATTGCCGCACAGGCGCTTTCGGTGCGCCTGATCGGCGCCGTCAAAGGCCTCGACATCGGCGAGATGCTCCACGAGGAGAAGTTCTCCCCGGTCGTGCTCGATGTCGCGGCCGCGTACCTGGCGTTCGGCCTGATCGTCGCCGCCGCGATCCTCTAGTCGGGCGGCATCAGGCTCGTCAGCGTCTCGCGGAACTGCCGGCGCTGGGCCGGGCTCAAGTTGGCCAGCAGCGCGTCGTCGGCGGCGCGAATCCCGGCGTCGGTCTTGCCCAGCAGGGTGCGGCCGGCCCGGGTCAGCTCGGTGGGCCGGGAGCGTCCGGCTGCGACGGTCGAGGGCCGGGTGATCAGGTCGCGGTCCTGCAGCGCGCGCACCACGATGTTCATCGCCTGTGGTGACACCCCGATGAAGCGGGCCATCTCGGCATTGGACATGCCGGAGCGGTTGTCCAATATGCGCAGGCAGACGTACTGCGGGAAGCTCAGGCCGAGCGGTTCGAGAACGTTGGCGGTGATCTCGGCGCGCAGCGCGTTGGCGATACGGCTGAGCAGATAGCCCAGGGGAGCGTCTTCACCTTCGAACATGTCAATTATATTGACATATATCAATCTCGTTGATAAACCGGAGGTATGACCAGACCCACAGATGCCATGTTCGAAAGCGCGTACCGCGGTGAGGCTCCCGAGATGGGTGCCCGGCCGCCGTGGAGCATCGGCGTGCCGCAGCCCGAGATCGCCGCGCTGATCGACGCCGGGAAGGTGCACGGCGACGTCCTCGACGCCGGTTGCGGCGAGGCCGCCACCGCGATCTATCTGGCCGAGCGCGGCTTCACGACCGTGGGTCTGGACCAGTCGGCCACCGCCATCGAACTGGCCCGGGCCGAAGCTGCCCGGCGCGGCGCCCACAATGCCAGCTTCGAGGTCGCCGACATCAGCGACTTCACCGGGTACGACGGCCGCTTCGGCACCATCATCGACAGCACGCTGTTCCACTCCATGCCCGTCGAACTCCGGGACGGCTACCAGCGCTCGATCGTGCGGGCCGCCGCGCCCGGCGCCACCTACATCGTTCTCGTCTTCGACCGCGGCGGCATGCCCGCCGGCCCGGCCAACCCGGTGACCGAGGACGAGCTGCGCGACGTCGTCGGCAAGTACTGGGTGATCGACGACATCTCCCCGGCCCGCATCCACGGCAACATGCCCGACGGTTTCGGCGCGACCGGCGCACCCGGCAGAGGTTTCGCCGACGTCGACGTAAGGGACGAGCCGAACGGACTCAAGTCGGTTCGCGCGTGGTTGTTACAGGCGCACCTGGGGTAGTCCGTCGGGTAGCCGCCCGCCCATCGGGTTCCACCCTCCTTGCCTCCGGCGCGATCGCCATGAGGCAGGATGGAGCCGCTGCCGATCGCCGGGGCAGTTGTGACTTGTGGGGACCGAAGGAGTCTGATGGGCAGCCCAGACAACGAGGCAGACAACGGTGGCCAGGGTTTGATCCGGCCGGCCTACAAGCGGGTATTGCTCAAGCTCGGTGGTGAGATGTTCGGCGGCGGCGCGGTGGGCCTGGACCCCGACGTCGTCGCTCTGGTCGCCCGGCAGATCGCCGAGGTGGTCCGCGCCGGTGCCCAGGTCGCCGTCGTCATCGGTGGCGGCAACTTCTTCCGCGGTGCGCAGTTGCAGCAGCGCGGCATGGAGCGGACCCGCAGTGACTACATGGGCATGCTCGGCACCGTGATGAACAGCCTTGCGCTGCAAGACTTCCTGCAGAAGGAAGGCATCGACACCCGCGTGCAGACCGCCATCACCATGGGACAGGTCGCCGAGCCGTACATCCCGCTGCGGGCGCGCCGGCACCTCGAGAAGGGCCGCGTGGTCATCTTCGGCGCGGGCATGGGCCTGCCGTACTTCTCCACCGACACCACCGCCGCGCAGCGCGCGCTGGAGATCGGTGCCGAGGTGGTCCTGATGGCCAAGGCCGTCGACGGCGTGTTCACCGCGGACCCGCGTGAGGTGCCCGACGCCCAGATGATCACCAGCATCACCCATCGTGAGGTGTTGGAACGCGACTTGAAGGTCGCCGATGCCACCGCGTTCAGCCTCTGCATGGACAATGGCATGCCGATGCTGGTCTTCAATCTGCTGACCGAAGGCAATATCGCGCGCGCGGTCGCGGGTGAGAAGATCGGAACGCTGGTTTCCAGCTAGGGCTGGGGCCGGGCGAGCGGGACTGACGGGAGAAGATGAAGTGATCGAGGAAACCCTCTTCGATGCCGAAGAGAAGATGGACAAGGCCGTCGCGGTGGCCCGTGACGACCTCGGGTCGATCCGTACCGGCCGGGCCAACCCGGGCATGTTCAACCGGATCAACATCGAGTACTACGGCTCGATGACGCCCATCACCCAGCTGGCGAGCATCAACGTCCCCGAGGCGCGCTTGGTCGTCATCAAGCCGTACGAGGCCAACCAGCTCAAGGCCATCGAGGACTCCATCCGGAACTCGGACCTCGGCGTCAACCCGAGCAACGACGGCAGCGTCATCCGCATCTCGATCCCGCAGCTGACCGAGGAACGCCGCCGGGAACTGGTCAAGCAGGCCAAGGGCAAGGGCGAGGACGCCAAGGTGTCGGTGCGCAACATCCGTCGCAAGGCGATGGACGAGCTGTCCCGGATCAAGAAGGACGGCGAGGCCGGCGAGGACGAGGTCGCGCGCGCCGAGAAGGATCTGGACAAGACGACCGCCACCTACACGGCTCAGATCGACGAGCTGGTCAAGCACAAGGAAGGCGAACTGCTCGAGGTCTGAGGATCTCCAGCCGTCCGCATCCGCACATTCGTGGCCACCGAAACCACCCCCACGGGGGAGCCCAAGAAGACATCGCGCGCCGGGCGCAATCTGCCCGCCGCCATCTCCGTCGGCGTCCTCCTCGGCGGCACCGTCATCGCCACCCTGCTGTTCGTCCCGCAGCTGTGGGTGGCGCTGGTGGCTCTGGCCGTCGCGCTGGCCACGCACGAGGTGGTGCGCCGGCTACGTGAGGGTGGCTATGCCGTCCCGGTGATCCCGCTGCTGATCGGCGGCCAGGCGATGATCTGGCTGACGTGGCCCTACCGGGAAGCCGGCGCCCTCGGGGCGTTCGGTGCCACGGTCGCGCTGTGCATGATCTGGCGGTTGTTGTCCGGCGGGCTCAAAGCGGCGCCGGTCAACTACACACGCGACGTGTCGGTGACGATCTTCCTGGCGTCCTGGGTACCGCTGTTCGGCGCCTTCACGGCGCTGCTGATCTACCCGCACCAGGGCGGCTACCACGAGGGTGCCATGCAGGTGTTCTGCATGATGCTGGGCGTCGTGGCCTCCGATATCGGCGGCTACACCGCGGGCGTGCTGTTCGGTAAGCACCCGATGGTGCCGGCGATCAGCCCGAAGAAGTCCTGGGAGGGCTTCAGCGGGTCGCTGCTGTTCAGCATCGTCGTCTCGGTGCTGTCGGTGCACTACCTGGCGGGCCGGCCGCTGTGGGTCGGTGTGCCGCTGGGCATCATGCTCGTCATCACCGGCACGCTCGGCGACCTGGTGGAGTCGCAGGTCAAGCGCGACCTCGGGATCAAGGACATGGGCACTCTGCTCCCCGGTCATGGCGGTCTGATGGACCGGATCGACTCGATTCTGCCGTCTGGAGTGGCGGCGTGGCTGGTGCTGGAGTTGCTGGCCTGACGGTCCGCGCCACGGCCCGCGAATTGAGCCAGCAGGCCAGCGCGCCGAGCACCAGACCGACCACCACACCGAGGTCCGGGCGCTGGCCCAGCAGCAGCCACGACAGCACGCCGGCGATGGCCGGGATGACCGCGAACAGCATGGCCACCGCGGCGGCGCCGTAGCGATCGATGGCCCGCACGTACATCGTCATGCACAACGTCGCGTTGAGCAGCACCACAGCCCCCACCGCGAGGACCGCGGTGTGCACGTTGGTCACCGTCCACGGCATGACGGCGGCCAGGATCGCCACCGGGACCAAGGACGCCGCGTTCTGCACCGCCGCGGTGGCGCGGAAATCCACGCCGCGGCAGAACCGCTGCTGGTAGACGCCGCCGGAGGCCAGCGCCAGCAGCGAGACGACCAGCAACACGATCACCGCGTCGACGCCGCCGACCATCAGCAGCCGCTGGGCGCACGCGGCCAGCACCGCCAGCGCGCCGAGGATCAGGGCGACGACGCGCATGGCGGTCAGGCGCTCGCCCAGGAACACCGCGGCCAGCAGCGCGGTGGCGACCGGGTTCATCGAGATGACGACGGCACCCAGCACCGCCGGAGCGCCGTGCATCAGTGCCAGGTACAGGCAGATGAACTGCACGGCCTGCGTGAGCAGGCCACTGATCACGACGTGCACCAGCCGCGTGCCAGTGGGCCATTTCACACGCGCCGCCAGGGCCCAGGTGGACAGGATGGCGGCGGCCAGCCCGAATCGGAACACCAGCGTCGCCATGGGCGTCAGAGCCGAAACCGCAAGGGCACCAATGGGATAACCCAATGCGTAGACGAAGGCCAGGAGCGACGCGGGACGGGGCGGCATGGGCTCATGGTGAGTGTTCATAGACGCCGAGTCCAACGATTTTCGGCTGTGATTTCGTCCCGGGGGTGCCGTCGGTGCGATACTGAAGCCCGTTATGGCCGTTTCCCTTCCTCTGGTGTTCGATGCACCGCGCCGCGGCATGCCGCCGCGGCACCTGGCCGACCTCGACGCCGAGGGACGCGTGGCGGCCGTCACCGAGCTGGGATTGCCGAAGTTCCGGGCCAAGCAACTGGCCAACCAGTACTACGGGCGGTTGATCGCCGATCCGCACGAGATGACCGATCTGCCGGCATCGGTGCGCGATCAGGTGGCCTCGGCGCTGTTCCCCGACCTGATCACCCCCGCGAAGCAGATTCAGTGCGACGCCGGGGAGACCCGCAAGACCCTGTGGCGCGCGGTGGACGGCACGACGTTCGAGTCGGTGCTGATGCGCTACCCGCAGCGCAACACCGTCTGCATCTCGTCGCAGGCCGGCTGCGGCATGGCGTGCCCGTTCTGCGCCACCGGTCAGGGCGGCCTGAAGCGGAACCTCTCGACCGCCGAAATCCTGGAGCAGGTCCGCGCGGCGTCGGCCGCCATGCGCAACGAGCACGACGGCCGGCTGTCCAACATCGTCTTCATGGGCATGGGGGAACCGCTGGCCAACTACAACCGCGTCGTGGCCGCCGTGCGCCGGATCACCGCGGCGCCGCCGGAGGGTTTCGGGATCAGCGCCCGGTCGGTGACGGTCTCGACCGTCGGCCTGGCCCCCGCGATCCGCAAACTCGCCGACGAGAAGCTGGGCGTGACGCTGGCGCTGTCACTGCACACCCCCGACGACGAGCTGCGCGACACGCTGGTCCCGGTCAACAACCGGTGGAAGGTCTCCGAAGTTCTCGAGGCCGCACGGTATTACGCCGACGTCACCGGTCGCCGGGTGTCGGTGGAGTACGCGCTGATCCGCGACGTCAATGACCAGCCTTGGCGCGCAGACCTTTTGGGCAAGAAGCTGCACCGCGCGCTCGGCCCGCTGGTGCACGTGAACCTGATTCCGCTGAACCCGACCCCGGGCAGCGAGTGGGACGCGAGTCCCAAGCCGGTCGAGCGGGAGTTCGTGCGCCGGGTACAGGCTGCCGGGGTGTCGTGCACGGTGCGCGACACTCGCGGCCGCGAAATCGCCGCTGCCTGTGGGCAATTGGCGGCCGAGGGCTAGCCGGCTAGCGCAAACCGACGGCGTGCCGCAGCTGCGCCAGTAGTTGCTCGGTGTCGTCGCTCGGGACGAGGTAGTGCGACACCGCGATCCGGATGGCCGTTGCGGCCTTCAGCTCGGCGTTCGGCCCCGACAGTAGCTTCTGCAGGCGGGCACGCATGGTCGGCACGACGTTCGGCAGCTGGGCGAGCACGGCCTCCGGTTCGATGTCGATGACCCGTACGCCGGAATAGGTCTTCTGGTACTGCACGATGAATTGCAGTGCGGCATCGAGCTTTTCGTTGCCGCGCAGCCCTTCGGTGGCCGCGGTCATGCCGTCGACGAACAAGTCGCGCTCGTACCGTCCGAACGACTCGAGCAGCGCCTCCTTGGAGGCGAACCAGCGGTACAGGGTGGGGCGCGAGACGCCGGCCTGCGTGGCGACCTCGGACAGGCTGAGCTTGGTCTGGCCCTGACGGGCAAGCACTTCCGCGGTGGCCACCAGGATTCGGCTCGGGGTCGAGGCGTCCTCGACGGAGCTGCCCTGATTGCTCGCCGTGCTGTCCACGAAACCGATGGTACTACCCGGTAACTTAGTCGACGGTTCCGGTGAGTCCGAGTTCGGCCAGCGCTTTGCGGGTGGAATCAGCCAGTGCCGCTTTGGTGTTCGTCTCGCCCGGTTCCCATGCGGTGACCGTCACGATCATCGACGTCGGTGTCTGGCACAACACCAGGAACAGGTGGCCGTTCAGGCGCTCGAGGTCCACCGGGGTCAGGCCCGGCTCGACCAGGCGGGCGTGGAAATTGTCGGCGTCGGTCCCGTCGGGCCGGTTGAACGCGGGCGGGAACTGGCCCAGGTTGGAGCAACCGATGGGCTTGCCGACCTTGAGCACCATCTTCTCGAGCCGCCGCACCGCGAACTTCGGCACCAGGGGAGTGAGGGGAAGCGGCGTGAGCATCATGCGGGTCCACTCGTCGACACCGGCCAGTTCGCGCTTGACGTCGCTGCGCAACTCGGACAGGTCGGTGCTGACCTTTTCGGGATCCGCCATCACGGTGATGGTGCTGAGGGCATTGCCCCGGGTGTCGCCCTCGGTGCGGATGTTGACGGGGAACGACAGCATGGCGCGGCCGTCGTCGCCCAACCGGCCCACCACCAGCCCGAGCCGGGCAGCGAGCGCGGCGAACAGCACGTTGCTGGTGCCGCCGAGGGCTTTCGCGCGCTGGTACCACTCGTCGATGCCGATGTGGACGACGACGAACGGCGGCGTCACCGGGGTGGTGATCCCGCTGGACACCGGCGCGCTCACCGATTTGGCCGACGCCGCCAGGTCGCCCTTCTGGTCGCGGGCGATCTTGACCGCGCCGACCACGGCCTTGAACCAACTGGGCATCGAGCGCACCGTCTGGCGGAGGTCTTCGCGCAGGGCCTCGCGCCGCGTGCGGGCCCCGGCGATCGGGTAGCCGAGATCGCGCGGCGACCCGTTGACCGCGTCGGCGACGGCCTCGGCGATGGCCAGGCCGTCACCGACGGTGTGCGACACCACGAGCGACACGGCCGCGCCGCCGCCTTCGAGTTGCTGCACGCCGAGGTGCCACGGCGGACCGTGCTCGGGGTCGACGGGGATGTGGCCGCGTTCGTTGACCCAGTCGTTGATCTCGGAGACGGGCCGCGTCCCGGGAGCGATGTCGAGGTCCACCGGTCCGGTGGAGCGGACCCACCGGTGGCGGCCGAACGGCAGCGGCGACCGCTCGATGCGGCGGCCCAGCAGGCCGCCGCTACCCAGGTTGCGGTGCAGGCGGCGCAGGCCATCCAGGTTCACCGGATGTTCGTAGATCCAGGTGTATTGGATGAGCGGGCCGCGGCCCAGCGCCCGTAAGCCGGTGAAGGAGGCTTGATCTCCCAGGTCGATCGTGTTGTCGGCTACGGTCATGTCGCGAATGTTACCCAGCCCACAATATTTCGCTGCGCGAGCCTGTGAGTTGTCTGGGGGAAGGTCATCTGGCGAATGGGTCGGGAGGGCCTGGCACGCTATGATGGATTGAGAATTTCTTCAATCCATCAAATAGGGGTGCCGCAGATGGTCGACAGCGTGCTCGACGGTCCCGAACGGCCGCTGTACGAGATCAAGGCGAACCTCTTCAAAGCGCTGGCGCATCCGGCGCGCATCCGGGTGCTGGAGATCCTGTCGACCTCCGAGGGCCCGACTCCGGTGAGCGACATCCACGCGGCCAGCGATATCGAACCGACACTGCTCTCCCAGCATCTGGCCGTGCTCAAACGTCATCACGTGGTCAGCGGCTACCGGGCCGGCAACGCGGTGTACTACACGCTGGCGCATCCGAAGATCGCCGAACTGCTGCTCATCGCGCGGACCTTCCTGGCCGATACCCTTGCCGCCCAACGTGATCAGCTCGATGCCGTCGGCTCGTTGCCGCCGATCGGCACCAGCCGATGACCACGCTCACCGCCGACCGCATCACCCGGCTGCTGCCGTCGCGCGCGGACTATGCCGGCCTGAGCCGTTCGTGGCGCCGCGATGTCCTCGCCGGCGTGACGGTCGGAGTGGTCGCGTTGCCGCTCGCGCTGGCGTTCGGCATCAGTTCGGGTGTCGGTGCGGCGGCCGGTCTCGTCACGGCGGTTGTGGCGGGTCTGGTGGCCGCGGTGTTCGGCGGATCGCACGTTCAGGTGTCGGGGCCGACCGGGGCGATGACGGTGGTGCTGGCGCCGATCGTCGCGCAGTACGGACTGGGCAGCATCGCCGCGGTCACCATCCTGGCCGGGATCATCGTCGTGGTGGCCGGCCTCACCGGCGTAGGGCGCGCGGTGACGTTCATTCCGTGGCCGGTGATCGAAGGATTCACCCTCGGCATCGCGGTCATCATCTTCCTGCAGCAGGTGCCGGCCGCATTCGGGCAGGCGGCACCGGCCGGACGGTCCCCGTTGGTGGCCGCGGGCGTCGTCGTCTCGCATATCGAGATGGGCGCGGCGCGGCCGGCTCTGCTCGTCACAGCGCTGGTGGCGGTCCTGATGATCGGGCTGCCCAGGCTGCATCCCGCGGTACCGGCGTCCCTGGTGGCCGTTGTTGTGGCGACCGCACTGGTGGCCGGTACCGGAATGTCCGCGCCCCGCATCGGGGCGCTGCCGTCGCGGCTGCCCGCTCCCGTCTGGCCGCACGCCGGCCTGGCGGTGCTGCACTCCCTGTTCGGCGCGGCACTGGCGATCGCCGCGCTGGCCGCCATCGAGTCACTGCTGTCGGCGCGGGTCGCGGCGACGATGTCCCCGACCGGGCCCTACGACCCCAACCGCGAACTGGTGGGACAAGGGCTGGCGTCGGTCGCATCCGGGGTGTTCGGCGGTATGCCGGCCACCGGCGCCATCGCCCGCACCGCGGTCAACGTGCGGTCCGGCGCACGAACCCGCGTCGCGGCCATCGTGCACGCGCTGGTGTTGCTCGCCGTGGTGTACCTCGTCAGCGGACTGGTCGGGGCCATTCCGCTCGCGGCGCTCTCGGCCGTGTTGATGGTGACGGCGTTCCGGATGATCTCGCCGCACACGGTCATGCGGATCCTGCGGTCGACGCGTTCGGACGCGCTGACGTTTGTGCTGACCGCAACCGTCACAGTCTGTTTCGACCTGATCCAGGCCGTCGAGATCGGGATCGCGGCCACGGCGTTGTTCGCGCTGCGCACCCTGGCCCGGCGCAGCAGCGTCACCCGCGAGGACTTGCCGGGGCCGTATGTGCCGGGCGACGAGCGCATCGCGCTGCTGCGGCTCGACGGGGCCATGTTCTTCGGTGCGGCCGAACGGCTTTCGGCCGCGATCACCGATGGCAACCATCCCGAGACGTCGGTGGTGATCATCCGGCTGTCGCAACTCGGCATGCTCGATGCCACGGGTGCGCACACCCTGACGCAGATCGTCGAAGAACTCGAGGCGCGGGGTATCACCGTGATCATCAAGGGCGTCCGGCCCGAGCATCGCGACCTCCTCGCCGGTGTCGGGATCATCGACTCCCTGCGCCACGAGAACCATCTCATCGAGAACTTGGACGATGCCATCGCCCACGCCCGCAGCCACACCACCCGGTAGCGCCGCGAAAACCCATCTAGACGAAGGAACCCGAGATGAGCCTGACCGACCACGCGCGGCCCAGCGACGACGTCACCGTCCACACCACCGCCATCCACCGCGTGATCGACGAGCGCGCCAACGGCCATGCCGCGCAACGGAAAGCGTCCGAGGTGGTGCCGGGCTCGGGTGTCCTGGTGATCACCCGCGGCCCCGGTCCCGGCGGTCAGTTCCTGCTCGCCGACGACGTCGTCGCCGCCGGCCGGCACCCCGACAGCGCCGTCTTTCTCGACGACGTCACCGTCAGCCGCACCCACGCTGAAATCCGTTGGCTCGACGACGAATACTGGATCATCGACGCCGGCAGCCTGAATGGCACCTACGTCAACGGGACCCAGGTTCAGTCCCTCCCGCTCACCAGCGGCGACGAAATCCAGATCGGTAAGTTCCGGCTCAGCTTCACCTGCCTGCCCCAAGGCCGGTGACCGCGCCGGCACCGATCGGGGCCGTCCGTCGATCCGTGCCGTACATAATGTGCCGGTGGATGAGCAGTCGCCCGACAGGGTTGTGAGCAAGGAAGCCGCGATCGGACCGGAGGCACGGTTGTCGTGGCTGCTGTCGTGGTTGGCCGGCATGATCGGCGCGGTCGCGTTCCTGCACAGCGCCGGATACTTCGTCACGTTCATGACGGGCAACACCGAACGGGCCGTGCTCGGCTGGTTCGACGTCGCCGAACGGCAGAAGGTGTCCGGAGCCGGGCCGCAGGCGGCCTTGTGGTTGATGGCCTGCTTCCTCGCGGGGGTCTTCGTGGCGTCGGTCCTGCGGCGCAAGTACTGGCAGAACCATCCGCACGGCGCGACGGCCCTGGTGACCGTTGGCCTGTTGGTGGCGTCGGTCGTCGAGCTCTATGAGGACGGCTGGTACTACGAGGACGTCAACTTCACCGGAATCCTGATCATCTGTTTCTCGGTGGGCGCGCTGAACACCAGCTTCGTCAAGAACGGTGAGGTAGCGGTACCGCTCAGCTACGTCACCGGCACGGTCGTCAAGCTGGGACAGGGGCTGGAACGCCACATCTGCGGCAACGGCACCGTCTACGACTGGCTCGGCTATCTCGCCCTGGTGGGGTCGTTCATGATCGGCGCGGGCGTGGGTGGCGGGCTCGCGGACCGCCTCACCGGCCCGCAGCTGATCGGCACCGTCGGATTGATCTGTGGCGCAACGACACTCGTGACGTTCTTCCATTCGGACAAGCGGCACCGGGAGCCCGAGGCCGCCGCCTAGAACGCGTCAACGACAAAGGCCACGAACTCGCGAGAGTTCGTGGCCTTTGCCGTAAAAGATCGAGGTCAGCGGATCCAGCCGCGACGACGCAGCCACCAGCCGCGCACGACGATCACCATGATCAGGATGGCGAAGCCGATCAGCCAGGCGTCCTCGACGTGGCCGACGTGGTTACCGCGCAGCATCACCAGCAGGAAGATGGCCGACAGGATGCCACCGGCCTGAATCACGCCGCGGTTCATCTTGGACCAGCCCCACTCGGCAGAGGGGACGTCCTCTACGTCGACTCCGGTGCTTCGTTCGACCTCGGTGGTGGCCACGGCTACTCCTTAACGATCCGGTGGATTGCCGACATTCTTACATACGACGCTCGGTCGTATTCGTGCGGAGGAGCGCTGCGGGTGGGTGTCGTCGGCGCGGGCGCCGCGATGTGTGGCGGCAAAATGACGCTTGTTGTGACACCACAATGGTGTCATATTGGTGTCATGGATCTGCAACCGTATGTCGACGGGGTTCGGCTGGAGTTGGAAATCGCCGCTGCGGCCGGCGGCGAGGAAGCCGCTGAACTCGCCGAACGGCTGACCGCGCCGCTGGACTCCGCCTTGCGGCTCGCGCTGCTCGAGGCGCTGTCGGAGGCGGCCGAGCACATCACCCGCGAGTTGGCGCCCGCGTCGGTCGACGTGCGCCTGCGCGGTCGAGACCCGGAATTCGCCGTGACCGGGCTGCCGGCCGAAGCCGATCCACGCAGTGCCGGCGCCGATGCGGAGCTGCCTGACGGGGACGCCGCAGTCCCGGCCGGCGACGACGGCGGCACGTGGCGCGTCACCCTCCGGCTGCCCGAGGGGCTGCGCAGCGGCGTGGACGCCGCCGCCCGGCGTGACGGCCTGTCGGTCAACGCCTGGCTGGTTCGCGCGGTCGGAGCGGCGCTCGGCGGGCCGGCGCCACGTGACCGGAAGCGCGGCAACACCGTCACCGGCTGGGTCCGCTGACGACGCCGAACCGAAGAAAACCCATCCATCGATCGGAGACCACAATGCGAACCTTTCCCACGCCCGGACCCATCACCGCCACGATCGAACTGGGTGCCGGCGCGGTGCGCATCACCGCCGCCGATCGCGCTGACACCGAGGTGCGCGTGACGCCGCGTGACCCGCTGCGGGCCGCCGACGTCCGAGCGGCCGAGCAGGCGCACATCGATTTCGCCAACGGCGCGCTGACGGTGACCGTGGGCAAGAAACTGTTGTCGCTGTCGCGCGGCGCGGTCAACGTCGACATCGCGGTGCCGTCGCTGTCGAGGCTCGCTGTCGCGGTGTCGTCAGCGGACCTGCGGGTCGACGGAACGATCGGCGACTGCCGGTTCGACGCTGCCAGTGGCACCGCTGCGCTCGACGCTGTCGAGGGAAACATCAAGGCCGCCACCGCTTCCGGTGACGTTGCCGTTCGCCGCCTGTCGGGCAACGCCAACGTAGCCACGGCGTCGGGGGAGCTGTCGATCGACGCCCTCGACGGCGGCCTGAAGTTCCAGGCGGCCAGCGGTTCGGCGACTGTCGCGACCTTGCGCGGGAGCGTCGACAGCCGGACCGCATCCGGATCGCTGACCGTCGCCGGCGCCGAGTCGGGATCGATCTCCGCCGCGACCGCCAGCGGTGACGTCGAGGTCGGCGTGGCCCAGGGGACCGCCGCGAACCTCGATCTGGACAGCCGGTCGGGGACCGTGCGCAGCGACCTGACTCCCGCCGCGGGCCCCGAGCACGACGACCGGCGGCTGATCGTGCACGCCCGCACCGCCTCGGGCGACATCACCATCCGCCGCGCCACGACCGTGCCTGCCTGACGCGGTACGCCTCGTCGCGGCGATCCGTCATTGCTGATCTGGATGTGCCACCGACGGCGCCGAAGCCAGGCCGGGGCGGCACAATAGAGACGTGAGTGAGCGGCTACGAGTCCTGGTGCTCGGCAGTACCGGGTCGATCGGTACCCAGGCGCTGGAGGTGATCGCCGCCAACCCCGACCGGTTCGAGATCGTCGGCCTGGCGGCCGGCGGCGGCAACGCCGAACTGCTGGCCCGGCAGCGCGCCGAGACCGGCGTCACCAACATCGCCGTTGCCGACCCGGCCGCAGCCGGGCGCATCGGCGACGTCACCTACGCGGGTGACGACGCCGCCACTCGGCTGGTCGAGGACACCGAGGCCGACGTCGTCCTCAACTCTCTGGTCGGCGCGCTCGGTTTGAAGCCGACGCTGGCCGCACTGCACTCGGGTGCCCGGCTTGCCCTCGCGAACAAGGAATCGCTGGTCGCCGGCGGCCCGCTGGTGCTCAAAGCGGCGCAGCCTGGCCAGATCGTGCCCGTCGACTCCGAACATTCGGCGCTGGCCCAGTGCCTGCGCGGTGGCACCGCCGACGAAGTGGCCCGCCTGGTGCTCACTGCGTCGGGCGGACCGTTCCGCGGTTGGGCGGCCAAGGACCTCGAGGCCGTCACGCCCGAGCAGGCCGGTGCCCACCCGACCTGGTCCATGGGCCCGATGAACACCCTGAACTCGGCGTCGCTGGTCAACAAGGGGCTCGAGCTCATCGAGACCCACCTGCTGTTCGGCATCGACTACGACCGCATCGACGTCGTGGTGCACCCGCAGTCCATCGTGCATTCGATGGTCACGTTCACCGACGGCTCGACGCTCGCGCAGGCCAGTCCGCCCGACATGAAGCTGCCCATCGCGCTGGCGCTGGGCTGGCCGGCCCGCGTCCCGGGCGCCGCCTCGGCGTGCGACTGGACCACGGCGTCGACCTGGGAGTTCGAGCCTCTGGACGACGACGTCTTCCCGGCGGTCCGGCTGGCCCGCGAGGCGGGTACCCGCGGCGGTTGCCTGACCGCGGTCTACAACGCCGCCAACGAAGAGGCCGCGGCCGCGTTCCTCGACGGCCGGATCACGTTCCCGGCGATCGTGCGGACCGTTGCTGAAGTGCTGGGCGCTGCGGATCAATGGGCCGCCGAACCCAGTACCGTGGATGACGTACTCGATGCGCAGGATTGGGCCCGGGACCGGGCGCGGCGCATCGTCGCACAGGAGGTTGTGCCCGCCCGATGATGTTCGTGATCGGTATTGCGCTCTTCGCGCTGGCCATTCTGGTCTCGGTGGCCCTGCACGAGTGCGGTCACATGTGGGTCGCCCGGGCCACCGGGATGAAGGTGCGGCGGTACTTCGTCGGCTTCGGCCCGACGCTGTGGTCCACGCACCGGCCCAACCGGCTCGGCACCACCGAATACGGCCTCAAGGCCGTGCCGCTGGGCGGCTTCTGCGACATCGCGGGCATGACGTCGGTCGACGAGATCGCGCCGCAGGACGAGCCCTACGCGATGTACAAGCAGAAGGTGTGGAAGCGCGTCGCCGTCCTGTTCGCCGGACCGGCGATGAACTTCATCATCGGCCTGGTGCTGATCTACGGCATCGCCGTCACGTGGGGCCTGCCCAACCTGCACCCGACGACGACCGCGGTGATCGGTGAGACCGCCTGTGTGGCACCGCAGATCACCAAGACGGGGGACAACCTGTTCGGGCCGTGCCCGCACCCGGGCGCCGGCCCCGCCGCGGCGGCGGGCCTGAAGGCCGGTGACACCGTGGTCAAGGTCGGCGACAAGCCGGTCAGCACCTTCGAGGAGATGGCGAAGGCCATCCGTGGCCTGAGCGGCACTGTCCCCGTCGTCTACGAACGCGGCGGCCAGACGTTCACCACCACCGTCAACGTCGAGCAGACGCAGCGATTCACGAACAAGGACTCCGACACCGCTGCAACGGTCGGTGCCATCGGCGTGACCGCGGCGCCGCAGCCCGGACCGACGCAGTACAACGTGCTGACCGCAGTGCCCGCGACGTTCACCTTCACCGGCGATCTGGCCGTCGAACTGGGCAAGTCGCTGGCGAAGATCCCGACCAAGGTCGGTGCCCTGATTCACTCGATCGGCGGCGGCGAGCGCGACAAGGAGACCCCGATCAGCGTCGTCGGGGCCAGCATCATCGGCGGCGACACCGTCGACCGCGGCCTGTGGGTGATGTTCTGGTTCTTCCTGGCGCAGCTGAACTTCGTGCTGGGCGCGGTGAACCTGCTGCCGCTGCTGCCGTTCGACGGTGGACACATCGCGGTCGCGGTCTTCGAGAAGCTGCGCAATATGATTCGCGCGTCCCGTGGCAAAGTCGCCGCGGCGCCCGTGAACTACCTCAAGCTGATGCCTGCCACCTACGTCGTGCTGGTGGTGATCGGCGGCTACATGCTGCTGACCGTGACGGCAGACCTTGTGAACCCCATTCGAATCTTCCAGTAGGAGACCGTGATGACCTCCATCGGTTTGGGTATGCCGGGTGTCGGCAGTGAACCGCCGGCCCCGCCGACCCTGGCGCCGCGCCGCAAGACTCGTCAGCTGATGGTGCGCGACGTCGGCGTCGGCAGCGACTACCCGATCGCGGTGCAGTCGATGTGCACCACGAAGACCCACGACGTGAACGCCACGCTGCAGCAGATCGCCGAGCTGACGGCGTCCGGTTGCGACATCGTGCGCGTGGCCTGTCCGCGGCAGGAGGACGCCGACGCGCTGGCAGAGATCGCTCGCCACAGCCAGATTCCGGTGATCGCCGACATCCACTTCCAGCCCAAGTACATCTTCGCGGCGATCGACGCCGGCTGCGCCGCGGTGCGCGTGAACCCGGGCAACATCAAGGAGTTCGACGGCCGGGTCAAGGAGGTCGCCAAGGCCGCCGGTGCTGCCGGCATCCCGATCCGCATCGGCGTCAACGCCGGTTCGCTGGACCCGCGGCTGCTCGAGAAGTACGGCAAGGCGACCCCGGAGGCGCTCGTCGAGTCGGCGCTGTGGGAGGCCTCGCTGTTCGAGGAACACGGCTTCGGTGACATCAAGATCAGCGTCAAGCACAACGACCCGGTGATCATGGTCGAGGCCTACCGGCAGCTGGCCGCGAAGTGCGACTACCCGCTGCACCTCGGCGTGACCGAGGCCGGTCCGGCGTTCCAGGGGACCATCAAGAGCGCCGTCGCGTTCGGGGCGCTGCTGAGCGAGGGCATCGGCGACACCATCCGGGTGTCCCTGTCCGCACCGCCGGTGGAAGAGGTCAAGGTCGGTAACCAGATCCTGGAGTCGCTGAACCTGCGGCCCCGCGGCCTGGAGATCGTGTCGTGCCCGTCCTGCGGACGTGCCCAGGTGGACGTCTACACGCTCGCGAACGCGGTGTCGGCCGGCCTCGACGGGCTCGACGTGCCGCTGCGCGTGGCCGTCATGGGCTGCGTCGTCAACGGGCCGGGCGAGGCACGCGAGGCGGACCTCGGCGTGGCGTCCGGCAACGGCAAGGGCCAGATTTTCGTGCGCGGCGAGGTGATCAAGACCGTGCCCGAGTCGCAGATCGTCGAGACCCTGATCGAAGAGGCGATGCGAATCGCCGCCGAGTCGGGAACCGATGCGAGCGGTTCGCCCGTCGTAACCGTAAGCTGAGCACAGTTCTGTGACTACGGTCACGGACAGCCCCAACTAGCAACCAGGTCACACTCGCAGAAGGTCGGTGAATGTCGGCTCCTCCGCTGTTCCGGATCGCAGATGCGCGCCGGATCTCAGTGGTGCGCGAGGTCGCCCAGGTGCAGCAGGTCTTCGACGAGGATCCGGTCGGCACCTGCATGGTGGCGGCTCGCGTCGGCGACCACGGCCTCGATCCGGTGGCCATCGGCGGTGAGCTGTGGACGCGTAGCCGGCCCGCCGAGTCGCTGTGCTTCGCCGGGGTGAACCTGATTCCGATGCGGGGTACCGCGGCCGACATGATGGTGTTCGCCGACAAGGTCATGAGTGCGCCGCGGCGGTGTTCGTCGCTCGTGGGCCGCGCCGAGTTGGTGCTGCCGATGTGGCAGCAGCTGGCCCAGGTGTGGGGCCCGGCCCGCGAGGTCCGCGACTGCCAGCCGCTGCTGACTCTGTCCGACGCTCCGCAGTGCCCCGTCGACCCCGCGGTGCGCCCGGTCCGGATGGACGAGCTGGACGCGTATGTCGTTGCGGCAGTGGACATGTTCATCGGTGAGGTGGGTGTCGACCCGCGGATGGGCGACGGCGGCCGCGGCTACCGCCGCCGGCTGGCGGGACTGATCGCCGCGGGCCGGGCCTGGGCGCGGTTCGAGGACGGCCAGGTCGTGTTCAAGGCGGAGATCGGCGCCCAGACGTCGCGGGTCGGTCAGATCCAGGGTGTGTGGGTACACCCGGACTGGCGTGGCCGCGGTCTCGGTGCCGCCGGCACGGCAAGCTTGGCGTCGGCGGTGCTGCGCAGCGGCCGGACGCCCAGCCTCTACGTCAACGATTTCAACGCCCCGGCTCGGGCGATCTACCGGCGTATCGGGTTCAGCCAGCTGGGTACGTACGCCACCGTGCTGCTGGACTGACGTTTTCGCGCCCGACATGCGCGTTGGGCACGCGACACGCCGGGCGGGCGGTGTGGAACGTCGATCTCGAGGTCGCCCGCCGGGGGCCGGCAAGGCTCGCAATCCGGCGTAGCTCACAAAACTGTCACGGTTGTATCTCGGTGTGCCTCCATGCCACGGGCTGGTCACACTTCTAACATCAGCCCCAATGGCAACGCACACATCATCCGTTTCACGCTCGGCCGCGTTGTTGTCGGTGGTGGCGGTCGCAGGAGCGATGACGGCCTGCACCCCGAAGCCCAACGGCCCCGAGCCCACCGCGCAGGCGTTCTTCGCCGCGCTCGGCCGCGGCGACACCGGTGCCGCCGCCGACCTGTCCGACAAGCCCAACGAGGCCCGCACCGCGATCAACCAGGCCTGGTCCGGCCTGCAGGCGACCAAGCTCGACGCGCAGGTGCTCGGCTCCAAGTACACCCAGGACACCGGCAAGATCACCTACCGGTACACCTGGCACCTGCCCAAGGACCGCACCTGGGCCTACACCGGACAGCTCAACATGATCCGGCAGGACGGCCGGTGGCAAGTCCGTTGGGGCAGCACGGATTTGCATCCCAACCTGGGGGAGCACCAGAGCTTCCAGCTGCGCGCCGACCAGCCGATCCGCGCCTCGGTCAACGAACTCGGCGGCACGAACGTTCTGGTACCGGGGTACCACTACAACTACGCGCTGAACGCCCGGTCCGCGGCGGGCGAGCTGATGCGGACCTCCCGCGTGGTCGCCGACGTGCTGCGGCAGTTCGACAACACCATGGACGCCCAGCGGCTCGCCGAACAGGCCAGCTCGTCCACCGGACCGCTCAACCTGATCACCCTGCGCCGCGAGGACAACGACAAGGTGTCGGGGTTGCTCGGCCATCTGCCCGGTGTGGTGATCACCCCGCAGCCGGAGATGGTCCCCACCGATCCCCGATTCGCGCCGGCCATCGTCACCGAGGTCAAGAAGCAGGTCGCCGATCAGCTGGTCGGCCAGCCGGGTTGGCGCGTCGTCAGCGTCAACCAGAACGGCGCCGACATCGACGTCCTGAACGAGGTCCCGGGTAAGCCGGCCCCGTCGATCACCATCAGCCTGGACCGCAACGTGCAGAACGCGGCCCAGGATGCGGTGAACATGGTGGGCCGCAAGGCGATGATCGTCGCCATCAAGCCGTCGACCGGCGAAATCCTGGCCGTGGCCCAGAACGCGGCCGCCGACGCCGACGGCCCCACCGCCACCATGGGCCTCTACCCGCCCGGGTCGACGTTCAAGATGGTCACCGCCGGCGCTGCCATCGAGACCGACATGGCCGGGCCCAACACGCTGCTCGGCTGCCCCGGCACCATCGACATCGGGCATCGCACCATCCCGAACTACGACCGGTTCGACCTCGGCGTCGTCCCGATGTCGAGGGCCTTCGCGAACTCGTGCAACACGACCTTCGCCGAACTGGCCAGCCGGATGCCGCCGCGCGCCCTGACGAACGCGGCCGCGCAGTACGGCATCGGCGCCGACTACCAGGTCGCCGGCATCGACACCGTCACCGGGAAGGTGCCGCCCACCGTGAACCTGGCCGAGCGCACCGAGGACGGCTTCGGCCAGGGCAAGGTGGTGGTCAGCCCGTTCGGCATGGCACTGGCGGCGGCGACGGTCGCGGCCGGAAAGACCCCGCTCCCGCGGCTGATCGAAGGCCGCCCGACTACCGTCTCCGGCAATACGGCGCCGATCACGCCCAAGATGGTCGACGGTCTACGGCCCATGATGCAGCTGGTGGTGACCAACGGCACAGCCAAGGATCTGCGCGGCAGCGGCGACGTGCGCGGCAAGACCGGGGAAGCCGAGTTCCAGGGTGGTTCGCACGCCTGGTTCGCCGGCTACCGCGGTGACATGGCCTTCGCGGCCCTCATCGTCGGCGGTGGCGGGTCGGAGACGGCGGTTCGGATGTGCCGGGACATGTTCAAGGGCCTGCCGCCCGATTACCTGGCCTGACCGAAGCCCCTGACATGAGTAGCCTGTTTGGGTGACCAACAGCGACGAGATCGCGGTCCTGCGCGTCTCCGACGCCGACCGCAACGGCACGCTCCGGCGGCTGCACAACGCGGTGGCCCTGGGGCTCATCGACATGGACGAGTTCTCCGAGCGGTCCGCGCTGGTCGCTCTTGCCCGTCAGCAGGGCGAGCTGGCGGTGCTGGTCGGCGACCTGCCCGCGCCCAACGCGATCGTGACGGGCTCGGCCGACCGCGTCGAGCTGCGCGGTGTCATGGGGTCGCTCAAGCGGCAGGGTGAGTGGGTCGTGCCGACCCGGCTAGCGCTGGTCCGCCGCGTCGGCTCGATCGACCTGGACCTGACCCGGGCCCGGTTCGGCGGGCCCATCGTGGTCATCGAACTCGATCTCAAGTTCAGCTCTCTGGATCTCCGGCTGCCCGAGGGCGCCAGCGCCTCCATCGACGACGTCGAGGTGGCGGTCGGCAGTGCCACCGACCATCGCAAGGACGCGCCCGCCGACGGCACCCCGCACGTCATCCTCACCGGGCGGGTGGTCTTCGGGTCGGTCGATATCCGCGGGCCGCGCCGGACGTGGTTCGGCCGCGGCGACCGATAACTCCGGCGCTCGCTAAGCTGGGACGATGTCTGTTCGAACCGCGCTTCGCCCCGGCGAGGTGTCTCCGACCCTGCCGGTGCCCAAGTCGATCCCGCGCCCCGAGTACGCGTGGAAGCCGACGGTGCGCGAAGGCAGCGAGCCCTGGGTGCAGACGCCCGAGGTGATCGAGAAGATGCGCGTCGCCGGCCGCATCGCGGCCCAGGCGCTCGCCGAGGCCGGCAAGGCCGTCGCACCCGGCGTCACGACCGACCACCTGGACCGGGTGGCGCACGAGTACATGCTCGACCACGGCGCGTACCCGTCGACGCTGGGCTACAAGGGTTTTCCCAAGTCCTGCTGCACCTCGCTGAACGAGATCATCTGCCACGGCATCCCCGATTCGACGGTGATCGAGGACGGTGACATCGTCAACATCGACGTCACCGCCTACAAGGACGGCGTGCACGGCGACACCAACGCCACCTTCCTGGCCGGCGACGTGTCCGAGGAGCACCGCCTGCTGGTCGAGCGCACCCACGAAGCCACCATGCGGGCCATCAAGGCCGTCAAGCCGGGGCGGCAGCTGTCGGTGATCGGCCGCGTCATCGAGTCGTACGCAAACCGGTTCGGCTACAACGTGGTTCGCGACTTCACCGGGCACGGCATCGGCGAGACGTTCCACAACGGCCTGATCGTGCTGCACTACGACAAGCCCGAGGTCGACACCGTGCTGGAGCCGGGCATGACCTTCACCATCGAGCCGATGATCAACCTCGGCTCGCTGGACTACGAGATCTGGGACGACGACTGGACCGTCGCGACCGTGGACAAGAAGTGGACGGCGCAGTTCGAGCACACCCTCGTGGTGACCGACGACGGCGCCGAAATCCTGACCCTGCCGTGATGTGACCGGCGGGGCTCTGCTGGTCGCCGGCACCACATCGGACGCCGGTAAGTCGATGGTGGTGGCCGGCCTGTGCCGGCTGCTGACCCGCAAGGGCGTGCGGGTCGCGCCGTTCAAGGCCCAGAACATGTCCAACAACTCGGCCGTCACGGTCGAGGGCGGCGAGATCGGGCGCGCCCAGGCGATGCAGGCCCGGGCGGCCGGGCTGGCGCCGAGCGTGCGGTTCAACCCGGTCCTGCTCAAGCCGGGCGGGGACCGGACGTCACAACTCGTGGTGCGCGGCGTCGTCGCCGGCACGGTGGCGGCGGGGGACTACTTCACCCGCCGGACGCAGCTGGCCGGCGTCGTGGCCGACGAATTGGCCGCGCTGCGAAGCGAATTCGATGTGGTGATCTGCGAAGGCGCCGGCTCGCCCGCCGAGATCAACCTGCGGGCCACCGACGTGGCCAACATGGGCCTGGCCCGCGCCGCGAACCTGCCGGCGGTCGTCGTCGGCGACATCGACCGCGGCGGGCTGCTGGCGCACCTTTACGGCACGGTGGCAGTACTGGAACCTGCGGACCAGAAACTGATCGCCGGATTCCTCGTCAACAAGTTCCGGGGCGACCCGGCGCTGCTGGAACCCGGCCTGCGGCAACTGGAGTCGCTCACCGGCCGCCCGACCTACGGCGTGATCCCGTATTCCGACGACCTGTGGCTCGACGCCGAGGACTCGCTGTCGGTCACGCCACGCGGACAGCTGGGCCGGCCGACGGCGCCGCGCGGCCGGGATGTCCTGACCGTGGCCGCCGTGCGTCTGCCCCGCATCTCGAACTCCACGGACGTCGAGGCCCTTGCGTGCGAGCCGGGGGTGCACGTCCGCTGGGTCGATACCGCGGCCGAGCTGGCCGGCGCCGATGTGGTGGTGCTGCCCGGCAGCAAGGCGACGGTCTCCGACCTGAACTGGTTGCGCGACCGTGGACTCGCCGAAGCCGTTGTCGCGCATGCCCGGTCGGGGCATGCGGTGCTCGGCGTCTGCGGTGGGTTCCAGATGCTGTGCACGACGATCCACGACACCGTCGAGTCCGCTGCGGGCCGGGTGCCCGGACTGGGTCTGCTGGATGCCGACATCGAGTTCGACGCCGACAAGACCCTGAAACACTGGGATACCCCGTTGTACGGCTACGAGATTCACCATGGCCGGGTCGCGCGGTGCGCCGAGCTGGACTGGCTGGGGGTCGGTATCCGGCGGGGTCAGGTGTACGGCACCCACTGGCACGGGCTGCTCGACAACGACGCCGTGCGGCGGGCCTGGCTCACCGAGGTCGCCACGGGCTGTGGCAAGGACGGGTTCGTCGTGGCCGACGACGTGAACGTCGCTGCGCTGCGCGACGCGCAACTCGACGTGATGGCCGATCTGCTTGCCGCACATGTGGATGTCGACGCGGTGCTGAAGCTCGTCGAGTCCGGTGCGCCGGCCCGGCCGATGATCACCGGCAGCCTGCTCGCGTGATCAGCTCGGCTCGCCCACGGGCTCGGCCGGTGCTGTCGGCGCCGTCGGTTCTATGGGCTCCTCGACCTGCTTGATGGGGCCGGTGAACCAGTTCTTCACCGACACGTGCCAGTAGATGTAGAGCAAGACCAGGACACCACCGACCAGCAACGGCGTGTAGTTCACGAACTTCCACTCGAAGCTCGGGTCCCACGGCACGCCGCCGAGGGATGTCGGGAACATCGCGATGATCGAGGTGATCGTGATCTCGGCCAGCGCCACCGGTGCCATCCAGCGATGGTGGCCGCGCAGATTCCAACTGCCCGTTTGGAATTCATCGCCGGCACGCCAGCGGTAGTAGATCGGCACCGCGAAGCACAGGTAGACCCCGACGACCCCGATGGAGACGACGGCGTAGAACGCCACCGGAGTGGGCGTGCCGTTGATATCGACCTTGACCAGGGCCGGCAGCGTGAGTGCGGCGGCCACGACCGCGGTGATCGTGACGCTGTGTGTCGGAACCCGGTGCTTGTTGACCTCCGACCACCACCGATGGCCGGGTACCGCGCGGTCCCGGCTGAAGGCGAACAGCATCCGGGATGCGCTGGTCTGGCAGGCGACGGCGCAGAAGAACTGGCCGGCTGTCGAGATGAACAGCACTGCCGTCGCCCAGTTCGAACTCATGGCCTGGTTGAAGATGGCGGCCACCGCGCCGCCGCCCTTGGATACCGCGTCGGAATCCTGGACGGCAAACAGGAAGGCCAGCAAGAGGATCCAGCCGCCGACGGCCGAGTAGAAGATGGACCGCCAGATGCCCTTGGCGGCCGCACCCGCCGCGCTCTTGGTTTCCTCCGACAGGTGTGCCGACGCGTCGTAGCCGGTGATCGTGTACTGCGTGAGGATCACCGAGATCGGCAGCACCACCAACAGCCAACCGGCGCCCGAGGTGGCGCCGCCGAACATGCCGCTGTTGTTGATCGTCTTGGCGAAGACGTCCGAGAAACTCGCGTGGTGGCTCGGCACGAAGATCAAGATGCCGATGACCGCGGCCGCACCGAAGACGTGCCACCATACGGAGACGTTGTTGATGATCGCCAGCAGATGGCTGGAGAAGATGTTGATCAGCGCCGAGATGCCCAGGATCGCAACGAAGATGACGAAGGTCCGGGTGAGGCTGTATCCCGCCAGCCAATCGGCGCTGAGAGTGCCCAAGGTGAGGTCGATGAACGTCGCGCAGCCGTAGGCCACGGACGCGAGGATGGCCACCAGTCCGATGAGGTTGAGCCAGCCGGCGTAGAAGCCGGCTTTCGCGCCGCCGAGTTTTGCTGCCCACCAATAGATTCCGCCGGAGGTCGGGAAGGCCGACACCAGTTCGGACATACAGAGGCCGATGACGAGGATGAATGCCGCGACGATCGGCCAGCCCCAGGCGATCGCGGCCGGTCCGCCGTTGTTCCAGCCCAGCCCGAACGAGGTGAAGCACCCCGAGAGGATGGAGATGATCGAGAACGAGATGGCGAAATTGCTGAACCCGGACCAGGAGCGCTGCAGTTCCTGGCTGTATCCGAGCTTGGCCAGTAGCAGCTCGTCTTCGGTAAGTGCTTCGTGTCCTTCTGGCACTGTGGCCTCCTTAGGCGCCCCCGGATGTTGAAGAACAATAGGGTCAGTCCGGGTTTCGCGCTGGCCAACGGGTCCTGGCGTTACGGCGAAGTTTCGGCCCGCGCTCAGCCGTGCAGGATGCGGTATTCCTCGATGGCGCCGGGGTGCAACGGGATTCGGCCGGTCTGGATCATCGACGGCGGCTGCAGGTACTGCAACCCGCGGACTTCCGGCGGCATGAGCTGCGTCGCGTCGTTCGCCAAGACATCGACCGCGGCCGCCGCCAGCGCGTTCGGCAGGCCGGGCCGGCACAGCAGCAGATCGGGGGAGCCGATGGTGTACACGCTGGACGGCACATAGGCGCCGATCGGCGCCCGCAGGAGCAGGTAGGGGTAGGACGCCAGTTCCGTCATGGGTGCGACCCACGGCGTCAGGTCCAGGATGCGCAGCGGCAGCGTCTTGTCGAGCTCGGCGATGGCGGGTGTGGGGATGCCGCCGGACCAGACCAGCGCGTCGATGGTGTGGTTGCCGAGGGCGGCCACCGCATCGTTCAGGCGCAGGTCGACCCGCCGGACCCGGTCGGCCAGGTTCGCCGCGCGAAACAGCACCGTGGTGATGGCCGCGACGCCGGAGCCGGACGGTCCGGTGGAAACCGTCAGTCCGGCAAGGTCATTCACCTGCCGGATGGCGGAGTGGTCGGGGACGACCAGCTGCAGATAGTTCTCGTAGACTCGCGCGACCGCAGGCGGGACATCGGTGGCCGGCCGGGTTCGCAACTGCTGCTCGACCACGTCGGCCTGCGCGAGTGCCATGTCCGCCTGGCCCGACCGCAGGAGCTCGAGATTGTCGACGCTGCCGGCGGTGGGCATCACGGTGACCGTGATGCCGGGATACCGAACCCGTAGGCGCTGGGCGAAGATCTCGCCCACCGCGAGGTACAGGCCGCCGCGATCCCCGGCGGCCAGCCGGATGGTGCCCTTGGTGTTGTTCGGCAGGCAGGCCGCGGCGACCGCAGCGACGGAGGAGGCGAGGAACGCGCGCCGGGTCAGGGTCATGATGTGCTCGCCGGCAGTTGATAGCGGACCGCGAGACCGCCGTCGGGGGACCGCTCGACCGACGCCGATCCGCCGTGTGCGGCGGCGATTTCGGTGGCGATGGCCAGGCCGAGGCCGGTGCCCTGGCTGTCGTCGTGCCCGCGCCAGAACCGAGTGGCCGCCTGCGCGACGGTGTCGGCGGGTAGGCCGGGGCCGTTGTCGCTGACGGTGAGATCGATGCCGGCGTCGGTGGGCACCGTCGATACGGTGACGGTGGTGCCCGTGCCGGAGTAGCGCAAGGCGTTGTCCAGTGCGATGTCCAAGAGTTGCTCGACATCGTGGCGCGGCATCTGGACGGCGAGGTGGGGGTGGGCGGTCTCGAAGCGCAGTCGCTGGCCATTGGCGTCTGCGGAGGTCTGCCAGAAGTCCAGCCGCTGCTCGACGACGCTGTCCAGATCTGTCGAATCCTGCACTGCCGCAACCAGACCGGAACGGTGGCTGTGGCTGGCCTCCTCGGCGCGCGCCAGGCGGAGCAACTGGGCCAGCAGGTTCTCCAACCGGTCCAGCTCCGCCGACATCGAGTCGTAGGTCGGGCGCCCCGATGCGGCGACGTGGTCTTCGAGGGTGTCGGCGCGCAGCCGCACGGCGGCCAGTGGGTTGCGCAACTGGTGGGAGGCGTCGGCGATCAGCCGGCGTTGATGATCGAGCGAGGCGTGCACCGCCTGCGCCATGGCGTTGAACGCCGACGTGAAGCGCCGCAGCTCAGGCGGTCCCGACACGTGAGCCGGCTGGCCGGCGATGCCGCCGGCCATGTCCTCGACGGCCCGCTCCAGCCCGACCAGCGGCCGCAGCACCCACCGGGTCACGCTCTGCGCGGTGACGGCCGCAACCCCGAGCAACACGATGCAGCCCGCCGCGATCCACAACCAGTCCACGGTGATGTCGTGTGCGGCGGTGGCCGGGTCGACGCCCAGGACCACCGCTCCGACCAGCTCGCCGTTGCGCCGAATTCCCTTGGCCTGCAGCATCGGTCGCCGGTCCCACGGCATGATCCGGCTCCGCGGTGCGGCGGGAGCGTCGGACAACGCGCGCTCGGCGGCCGTCGTCACCCCGGGATCGGTGACCGACAACCCGGCGGCGGCGAGCGTCCGGCCGTCCGCGTCGACGATCAGCACGCCTTCGCCGTACACCCGGTGGTAACGCTCGACCAGTTCGGTGTCGAGTGCGCCCGCGCTGGCAGCGACGTCGGCCAGCGTCGTCAGTTGCCGCTCGCGTTCGGTGTGCAGCACGTTGGTGCGGTGGTCGGCCAGGCTCAGGGCAAGCGGGATCGCCAACGCCGCCGTCGCGATGAGCAGCAGCGTCATCAGCAGCGCACGAACCCGCAGACCCACGTCAGTGATCCAACCGGTAACCGAAGCCACGCACGGTGTGCAGCGGTATTCCGGCCAGCTTGGACCGAATCTGGCCCACGAAGAAATCCAGGGACCGGGAGCGGCCCACCACCGCGGTGCCCCAGCACTCGAGCATCACCTCTTCACGGCTGACCGCCTCACCCTGACGGGCAGCCAGCGTGGCCAGAATCTGGTACTCGGTCTTGGTCAGCGCCTGTGTCTGGCCGGCCACGGTCACCTCGTGCCGGTCGCGATCGATGGTCACCGGCCCGGCCACCACGGGCGGGCGCGCGACGGGACCGGTGCTGCGCTGCACTCGCCGCATAACGGCCTCGATCCGGGCCAGCAGCACCGCCTTTCGGACGGGCTTGACCAGGTAGTCGTCGGCCCCGGCGCGCAGCCCCAGCACCACGGCGCCGTCGCTGTCGCGTGCCGTCATGATGATGACCGGCGCGGTCGATGCCCGGCGCAGTGTGCGAAGGACGTCCAGCCCGTCCATGTCGGGCAGGCCCAGATCCAGTAACACCAGGTCGCAGCCCTTGACGCGATTGAGCGCGTCGTCGCCGCGGGTGGTGTGGGTGACGGTGAGCCCCGTCTGTTCCAGCAGCTCGACCAGCGCAGCGGCGACCCCCTGATCGTCCTCGACGAGCAGCACGCGCATGGGCCGATGGTAGGGCGCGGGCTCGGTGAACCCGCTGATTTCGCAGTGAATCTGAGGATCGTGCAAGGAAAGGCCCGGCGCGCGCCGCGGAGTATTCCGGTGGACCCGGTGCGCGGAAACCATGTGCTCACCAACAGACCTGAGGAGGTCACGATGTACCCGAACACCTATTTCGCCCAGGCGACGGTCGCCGTCGTGGCCGGCGTACTCGTTGCTTTCGGTTCCCTCGGGTCCGGGTGGAGCCCAACTGAATTCACGTTCGCCGTGGCACTGGCCGGCCATTCCTGCGATGTCGTCGTCATGACGGACACGCTGTACTCGCGGCCGACGGCCTGAGCGGCAAGAGAGCGGACGAAACCATGAACGTTGTCAGCGTCGTAGCCGAAATCGGAATGGCGGACACCGCCGACAGTGATTCTTCGTGGGTGCCGATGATCGTGTCCCTTTTGGTCGTCGGGTCCATCCTCGGAATGCACATCTTCGCGGTCTGGCGCTCGCGCCGTCGTCGTGCAGCGCGCCGCCGTGGTGCGGGCCGCCGGGGTGCTGCGGCCTATGGCGTGGGCGCGGGTTTCGACGGCGGGTGGGGCGCCGGGTTCTCGGACAGCGGTGGCTCGAGCGGCTGCGGCGGGGGCGGCGGCTGCGGTGGTGGAGGTTGCGGGGGCGGCGGTGGCTGCGGAGGCGGCGGTGGTGGCGGCTGCTGAATATCGGTACCTGCGGTCCGGTTACGTTCGCTACGGTGGCGTCATGCCAATCATCCCGACCGTCGACGGTTTCGGCGCCACCGTCGACGTGTCTGGCCCCGACGCCGCCACGACAGTCGTCATGCTCACGACCAAGCAGGCGACGGGCGCCCTGTGCGAGTTGCTCCACACCGCTTCGCTGCGCACCGTGGTGATCGAGGCCGACGACCGGCTGACCGTGAATTCGGTTGTCGGCATACTGGATACGCTCGGGGTGAAGTGGGCGTTGTTGTTCGCCGACCGCAGCGCGGGCGAGCTGGCCTGGCGGCTGGCGGCCACGCGGCTGGACCGGTTCACCGCCCTGGTGGCCGTCGACGGTAGCCATCCGCGCGCCGACGGGGCAGCGGGCGACGGGTGCCCGCCGGTGGAGATCAACACCACCGTCGTCGTAACCAGCGCCGATGCCCGGGCGCGGGCGCAGGCCGGACAACGCTTCATCTACGGCGAGTTCCGGCTGTCGGAGCTGATGGGCCGGCGCAGTGCCGAGGAGTTCACCGCCCAGGTGGCGAACGAGATCGTGCTGCGCAGCAGTACCTGGTGACCGCCCACTAGGGCGAGCAAAGCGCCCTGTCGGCCCCGGCCGTTATCGTGACGACATGGAAGGCACGGACTCGACGGCCGGGCTGGCGCTCGCGCCCCACGAGGTGCTTCGCGCCTTCAACGCCCAGACGCTGGCGCGCGGCGAGACCTACGCGAACCAGGGTCGGGTGGTCGCTGCTCGGTACGACGCCGTCGACGGGACGCTCACCGGCTCGTGCCTGGGTTCGAAGTCCGAGTACTACGACGTCGAAGTGGCGTTGTCGGGTCCCCGCACCGGCCTGGAGATCGAGTACACGGTCTGCACCTGCCCGGTGGGTCGCTACTGCAAGCATGCCGTCGCGCTGCTGTTGGCGGCGATCCCGAGCGCACCTGACCGGACGGCCCCGCAACGCTGGCAAGTGGTGCTGGGTTCGCTGTTGCACGAGATGACCGATGCCGATACCGACGCCGCCGGTAAGCCGTTGGCGCTCGAGTTCGGGATGCTGCCGGCGGGCCGGTATCACACGACGCCCATCGCGACGCTCCGGACGTTGACGGTCGGCAAGCGCGGAAACTGGATCAAGAGCGGGATCAGCTGGCGGCGTCTGTTCGACACCGCCGACCCGGGCGAGTTCGACCGGCAGCAGTACAGCGCGCTGCGGGCGCTGGTGCTCGCCGTCCCCGGCTACTATCCGTACAGCAGCGACCAGTTGGTGCTTTCCGCTGTGGGACAGAGCTTTTGGAACGATCTCGACGCGGCGGTCGAGGCCGGCGTCACGCTCGTTCCGGGAGCGGGCATCCGGGCTGTGGAGCTCGCCAAGGACGTCCAGTTGCGGCTGGACTTCACCGTCTCCGACACCGGCGGTGCGCAGATGTCGACGGTGCTCGTCGTCGACGGCGAGCCGCGGGCGCCCGAAGGCGTCGGACTCGTGGGCGCACCCACACCCCACGGCGTCCATCAATTGGTGGACGGCATCCTGCATCTCGGGGCTTTCGCGCCGGTACCCGGTCCCACGCTGCTCAAGTTGATCGCGAACGACGAGAAGGTACAGATTCCGCCCGAGGCGCTCTCGGAGTTCGCGACGGACGTGCTGCCGCAGCTGCGCCGGACGGTGCCCGTCGACATGCCGGAGGGTCTGTTCGCCGAACCGGACATCGTGGGGCCGTTGCCCGTGCTGAGCATCACGGTCGACGAGGTTGACGGCCGCGTGAAGTGGCGCACCCGGTACGAGGTGAACGGGCGGCGCCAGGAGTTCGACGCGGCGGGCGTTACCCGCACGAGCGGCATCCGGGACAACGCCGCCGAGGATGCGATGTGGCGGGCCATCGCGCCCGCGCTGGAACTGATTTCGGGACTGTCGGCGCAGGAGGACCCGCTGGCTTCGCTGTTGCTGTCGCGCCGGCTGTCCCTGCCGCAGATCGCGGTGCTGTGCCACGAGGTGCTGCCGCAGCTCGCCGGGTACGAGCAGCTGATCGTCGAGATCGATGAGCGGGCCGCGGCATTCCGGCGCTCGGTCGCCGGGGCGCAACTGGGGTTCGGTACCGCGTCCTCCGACGAGGCGCCGGCGCAGGACTGGTTCGACCTGCACATCACCATCGATGTCGACGGTTACCCCGTGGCGCTGTCGGCCGTCATCGCCGAACTGGCGTCCGGTGCCACCCACATGCTGCTGTCGAACGGCGTCTACTTCCGGCTCGACACCCCCGAACTGCTCAAGCTCCGGGCCCTGATCGAAGAGGCCCAGGCGCTGGGGGAGCTCGACGGCGACCGGGTCAACGCGTCATCGCTGAACGCGACATTGTGGGACGAGCTGCTGGGCCTCGGCGTCGTCGACAGGGAACTGGCGCAGTGGCGCGACAACATGGCGCGGCTGGCCGCGGCGCAGCCGCCGGTTTCGGTGCCCACGCCGGCCGGACTGCAGGCCGAGCTGCGCGACTATCAGCGCGACGGGCTCAATTGGCTGGCGTTCCTGTGGGACAACGGACTCGGCGGTGTGCTGGGCGACGACATGGGTCTCGGCAAGACGGTGCAGACCCTGGCCCTGATCTGTCGCGCCGTCGAGCAGGGCGCGGGCAAGTTTCTCGTCGTCGCGCCGACCAGCGTGGCATCCAACTGGGCGGCGGAGTGTGCGAAGTTCGCGCCCGGGCTCACCACCGTCGTGGTCTCGAGTACCGAGGCCCGCGGCGCGGTGCCCATCGCCGAGCAGGTCGCCGCGGCCGACATCGTCGTCACGACCTACACGCTGCTGCGGATCGACAACGACAGGTATCGGGAAATCGCTTGGGCCGGAATGATTCTCGACGAGGCGCAATTCGTCAAGAATCATCACAGCAAGACGCACCAGTGCGCGCGCCGTCTCGATGCGCCGTTCAAACTGGCCATCACCGGCACGCCGATGGAGAACAACCTGATGGAGCTGTGGTCGCTGCTGTCGATCACGGTGCCCGGTCTGTTCCCCAGCCCGAAGATTTTCGAGCGCTACTTCCGTAAGCCCATCGAGTCCGACGGCGAGCCCGGACGGCTGGCGCTGCTGCGGCGGCGCATCAAGCCGGTGTTGTTGCGCCGCACCAAGGATCAGGTCGTCAAGGAGCTGCCGCCCAAGCAGGAGCAGGTGCTGGCCATCGAACTGTCGGCCAGACACCGCAAGATCTACGACACCCGCCTGGCGCGCGAGCGGCAGAAGGTGCTCGGCCTGCTGGGGGAGTGGGAGAAGAACCGCTTCCAGATCTTCCGGTCTCTCACGCTGTTGCGGCAGCTCAGCCTGCATCCCGGGCTCGTCGATGCCGAGACCATGGAAGCCGGGTCCACCAAGGTGGACTTCCTGATCGAACAACTGGACCAGCTGGTCGCCGAGAACCACAGCGCGCTGGTGTTCAGCCAGTTCACCGGTTTTCTGGCGATCCTGCGTGACCGCCTGGACGCGGCCGGGATCGAGTACAGCTACCTGGACGGGTCGGTGGACGCACGGGCCCGGGCGCAGGCCATCGACGACTTCAGCGCCGGCCGGACCAGGGTGTTCCTGATCAGTCTCAAAGCCGGCGGTTTCGGACTGAATCTCACCGCCGCCGACTACTGCTTCCTGTGCGACCCGTGGTGGAGCCCGGCCGCCGAAGCGCAGGCCGTCGACCGCGCACATCGCATCGGCCAGCAGCGCCCGGTGAACGTCTATCGGCTGGTGTCCGAGAACACGATCGAGGAAAAAGTGATCGCGCTGCAGGAGCGCAAGCGCGCGCTGTTCGCCGCCGTGATCGACGACGGTGACATGTTCGGCACCGCAATTACCGCCTCCGACATACGCGAACTGCTGGGCTGAGGGAGACTGAACCGCATGCGGCTTTCGTTGTCCGGTCAGGATTGGGGGCGACTGGCGGCGATGTTCGGCGTCATCGCCGCACTGCACGTCATCGGCTGGGGGACCCTGATCCTCGTCGTCGTACCCGAGCATCACACCGTCGGCGGGACGGCGCTCGGCATCGGAATCGGACTCACCGCGTACACCCTGGGCCTGCGGCACGCGTTCGATGCCGACCACATCGCCGCCATCGACAACACCACCCGCAAGCTCATGGCGGACAACGCCGTTGCCCCCCACGGCCGCAGTGGCAGCCGGCCACTCAGCGTCGGATTCTTCTTCTCGCTCGGGCATTCGACCATCGTGTTCGGCCTGGCCCTGCTGCTGTCGCTGGGCATCACGTCGATCGTCGGTCCGCTGCAGGACGATTCGTCGATGCTGCACCGGTACACCGGGCTCATCGGCGCCGGCGTCTCGGGCTTCTTCCTGTACCTGATCGCGGCCATCAATGTCGTTGTCCTGGTGGGCATCCTGCAGGTGTTCATGCGGATGCGCCGCGGTGAGTACGACGAGGCCGCACTCGAACATCAACTGAACAACCGCGGGTTCATGAACCGCATCCTGCGCCGGTTCACCCGCGCCATCAGCAAGCCGTGGCAGATGTATCCGCTGGGCGCGCTGTTCGGCCTCGGCTTCGACACGGCGACCGAGGTGGCGCTGCTGGTGCTGGCCGGGACCGGCGCCTCGGCCGGATTGCCGTGGTACGCAATCCTTTGTCTGCCGGTGCTGTTCGCGGCGGGGATGAGCCTGCTGGACACCATCGACGGCGCGTTCATGAATGTCGCGTACGGCTGGGCGCTGGCCCGGCCGGTGCGCAAGGTCTACTACAACATCACCATCACCGGACTGTCGGTCATGGTGGCCCTGGTGATCGGCACCATCGAATTGCTGGGCCTGCTGGCCGAGGAGCTGGGCTGGTCCGGCGGCGTCTGGGCGTGGATTGGCGGAATCGACCTGAACACCGTCGGATTCGGCATCGTCGGGCTGTTCGTCGTCACCTGGGTGGTGGCACTGCTGGTGTGGCGGTGGGGCCGGATCGAGGAGAAGTGGACGGCCCGGCTCAGCCCGGCTGACAGCTAGCTCAAGCCCAGCAGCGCGTTTTCGATCACCTCGGGCAGCGCCGGGTGAATCCAGTACTGCCCGCGGGCCACGTCCTGCGCCGTCTGCCCGAACGACATCGCCTGGATCAGGGGCTGAATCAGCGACGACGCCTGATAACCCATCAGGTGCGCGCCCAGGATCCGTCCGGTGCCGCGCTCGCCGATCAGTTTGACGATGCCCGTCGTGTCTTCCATGGCCCAGCCGTACGCGGTGTCGCCGTACTCCTGCACCTTGACCACGACGTCGAAACCCGCTGCCCGCGCCTCGGCTTCGTTCATGCCGACCATCGCGACCTGCGGATCGGTGAACACTGCGGCGGGAACGAACCGGTGGTCGCTGGCCACCAGCTCGCCGTCCCAGTCGCGCAGCAGGTTCTCCTTCACCGTCCGCGCCTCGTGGTTGGCCACGTGCTTGAGCTGGTGGCGTGACGACACGTCACCCAGCGCGAAAATCCCACGCGCCGTGGTGCGCTGGAACTCGTCGACGACGACGTAGCCGTCGTCGTCGAGACCCACCCCGGCCAAGTGCACATCGAGCAGGTCGCCGTTGGGCACCCGGCCCGTGGCAACCAGCAGGGCGTCGGCGCGCAGGGTCTCGCCGTCGTCGAACTCGAGCACGACGCCGTCACCGTCGCGCTGGGCGCCGACGACGTTCTCCTGCGTGCGCAGGTCCCATTTCTTGCCGACCACCGCGCTGAACCGCCGGCAGATCTCCTCGTCGCAGCGCCGCAGCAGCCGGTCGCCACGCAGGACGATCGTCACCTTCGATCCGAGCGACGAGAACACGTGCGCGAACTCCACCGAGATGAAGCCGCCGCCGATGATCACCAGATGGTCGGGCAGCGCCGGGATGCGCATGATGTCGTCGCTGGTGAAGTAGGGGACACCGGAGCCGGCGATGTTCGGGGGAATCCAGCTGCGCGAGCCCGCGGCGATGACCACCCGGTCGGAGCTGAATTCGTCGCCGTCGGCGGTCCGCAACGTGTAGGTGCCGTCGGGCAGCGTCGGCCCGAAGCGGGTGTGGCTGCCATAGACCGTGACGTTCGGCAGGCCGCGGCGGTAGTCCTCGCCACCGGCCGCGATCGGGTCGATCCGGCCGAAGACGCGCTCGACGATGTCCGGCCAGCGCACCCCGTCGATGTGCGAGTCGACGCCGAAAGTGGCGCTGTGCCGGATGGTCTGGGCCACGTCGGCGGCGTAGACGAACATCTTGGTCGGGATGCAGCCGACGTTCAGGCAGGTGCCACCGAACTTGCCCTGCTCGCAGATCGCGACCTTCAGGCCGTCGTACCGCTCGTCGAGCACGCTGTTGCCCGAGCCGGTTCCGATGATGGTCAGGTCGTAGTGCTCCATGACGTCAGGCCTGTTCGTGTTGGGTGGTGCGGGAGACCGCTTGGGAGAGATACCAATCCAGCCAGTGGTTCAGCTC
Organism: Mycobacterium sp. SM3041; assembly: GCF_039668335.1. NCBI lineage: Bacteria > Bacillati > Actinomycetota > Actinomycetes > Mycobacteriales > Mycobacteriaceae > Mycobacterium > Mycobacterium sp. SM3041. The sequence continues at coordinate 46,048 of NZ_JAYXBQ010000021.1, forward strand.
GCCGAACGCGACGGCACGCGGCTCCGGCAGTGACAGGAACACGTCGTGTTTGGCGTCGGTGACCGGGACGATGGTGCTGCGGTTGCCGACGCACCCTGCCCAGCGGGCGATCTGGCTGACGTCCAGCACCGCGTCGCCGCGCTCCATGCCGGCGGCGGTCGTGGTCTCGGCGACGGTGTGGTCCGACCGCAGGATCAGGTTCGGCACTCCGACGTCGAGGCCGCGATGCAGCTGCAGCTGTCCCCGGCGGATGGCGTTGATCCAGCCGACGGTGACCGGGAAGCCCCCCAACGGTTTCCAGTCCAGGTTGTAGTCGAATTCCCCGCCGTGGTCGCGGTGCAGGCTCGTGCCGTAGCCGCCCTCGGTCGGTTTGCGGATCACCGCCAGTTTGCGGAACCGGGCCAGGGCCCGCAGCGTGCCGGACACCGGCGCCGAGCGCAGCGCGGCCGGCCCGTGCAGATCGAAGAACGGGCTGTTGAGGATCAGGCCCGTCACCCGGTGCGCCGCCAGCGCGCCGTCGCGGCGCAGGCGGTCGGTGAAAAGCGTCGCGATCAGTCCGCCGGCGGAGTGGCCGTACAGGCACACCCGTGCGCCGGCGGTGTCCGTGCCGACGAGCTGCAGCGCCCGACGGAGTTCGTCGTAATAGGACGCCAGATCGGTGGTGAAGTGCGGGGTCTGTCCGGGGCGCCGCGAGCGCCCGCATTTGTGCAGGTCGATGGCGTAGAAGGCGATGCCGCGGGCGGCGAACTGGTCGGCGAGCTCGGTGTGGAAGAAGTAGTCGGTGTAGCCGTGGACCACCAGCACGGCGTGCTCGGCCCGGCCCGGCTGACCGCGCCGCACGACGGTGGCGACCAGGTCGCCCTCGCCGTCGGGGTCGGGACCCAGTGCGATGGTCTGCTGCCAGTACCCGGGCAGCACGTCCGGCTGCCACTCGGGTTGTCCCTGTGGCTCCTGCGGCGTCACGTGTTCAACCCTAACTGCGACGAACATCATGGTCGATGGGAGGAGATAGCGCGTCAGCGGCGAAAGCGGTCGCGATAACCTTGAGCACCGAGCATCCGTCAATACCGGCGGGTAACCCGAGTGCGAAGGACGAGCGATCACGTGTCGAATGCAAACGTAGCTGGGAGCGCACAGACCGACGTCGTCCTCGTGGGCGCGGGGATCATGAGCGCCACCCTCGGGGCACTGATCCGGCTGCTCGAGCCGGAGTGGTCCATCACCATGATCGAGCGCCTCGACGGCGCCGCCGCCGAGAGCAGCGATCCGTGGAACAACGCGGGCACCGGCCACTCGGCGCTGTGCGAGCTCAACTACACGCCGCAGAACTCCGACGGCACCATCGACATCAAGAAGGCCGTCACCGTCAACGAGCAGTTCCAGGTGACGCGGCAGTTCTGGGCGTACGCCGTGGAGAACGGCGTGCTGCCGGACGTCAAGAGCTTCCTCAACCCCATCCCGCACGTCAGCTTCGTGCACGGTGCCGACAACATCGACTACCTGCGTAAGCGTCGCGAGACGCTGGTGACCAACCCGCTCTTCTCCACCATGGAGTACATCGACGACAAGGACGAGTTCGCCCGCCGGCTGCCGTTCATGGCCGAGCAGCGCGACTTCAGTGACCCGGTCGCACTGAACTGGACCACCGACGGCACCGACGTCGACTTCGGTTCGCTGTCCAAGCAGCTCATCGGGTTCACCGCGCAGCGCGGCATGGAGACGCTGTTCGGGCACGAGGTGACCAACCTCAGCAAGCAGTCCGACGGCAGCTGGAAGCTGGGCGTCGTGAACCGGCGCACCGGCGACCGGCAGAAGATCAACGCCAAGTTCGTGTTCCTGGGCGCCGGTGGCGGTGCGCTGCACCTGCTGCAGAAGGCCGGCATCCCGGAGGCCAAGGGCTTCGGCGGTTTCCCGGTCGGCGGCGCGTTCCTGCGCACCGACAACCAGGACCTGACGGTCAAGCACCAGGCCAAGGTGTACGGCCAGGCATCGGTCGGCGCCCCGCCGATGTCGGTGCCGCACTTGGACACCCGCATCATCAACGGCCAGTCCTGGCTGCTGTTCGGACCGTTCGCCGGCTGGTCGCCGAAGTTCCTCAAGCAGGGCTCGATCACCGACCTGCCGTTGTCGGTCAAGCCCAACAACCTCGCGTCGATGCTCGGCGTCGGCGTCACCGAGCTTGGCCTGGTGAAATACCTGCTCGAGCAGCTGGCCCTCAGCGAGGGTGAGCGGGTCGATTCGCTGCGCGAATTCGCCCCCAGCGCAGTCGATTCCGACTGGGAGCTGGATGTCGCGGGTCAGCGGGTACAGGTGATCCGCCGCAAGGGCATCGGTGGCGTGCTGGAGTTCGGCACCACGGTCCTGACCGCCGAGGACGGCCGGATCGCCGGTCTGCTCGGTGCGTCGCCGGGCGCCTCCACCGCGGTGCCGGCCATGATCGAGGTGCTCGAGCGCTGCTTCGGTGACCGCTACCAGACCTGGCTGCCCAAGCTCAAGGAGATGGTGCCGTCGCTGGGCGTGAGCCTGTCCGGCGAACCCAAGCTGTACCGCGAGGTGTGGGACTGGGGGACCAAGGTGCTCAAGCTCGACCAGCCGGCCTGATCGCGCATGACGGTCGCGCCGAGGCGCAGCTGGGCCAAGGATCTCGATGCCGCAACGCTTTACGAGCTGCTCAAGTTGCGGGTCGAGGTCTTCGTGGTCGAGCAGGCGTGCCCGTACCCCGAACTCGACGGCCGCGACCTGCTGGCGGAAACCCGGCACTTCTGGCTGGAAAGCCCTGACGGAGAAGTCATCTCGACGCTGCGGCTGATGGAGGAACATCCCGGCGGTGAGAAGGTGTTCCGCATCGGCCGGGTGTGTACCAAACGCGCCGACCGGGGGCAGGGCCACACCACTCGGTTGATGCAGGCGGCCCTGGCCGAGGTGGGTACCTACCCCTGCCGGATCGACGCCCAGACCTATCTCGAGGACATGTACGCCCGCCACGGATTCGTCCGCGACGGTGAGGAATTTCTGGAGGACGGCATACCGCATGTGCCGATGATCAGACCAGGTCTGGGAGCGGGGCAGCAGTAGTGACCTATCCGTTCAGCGCGCTGGTGGGCCAGGACCGGCTCCGGCTGGCGCTCATCCTGTGTGCGTTGCGTCCCGACATCGGCGGTGTGCTGATCCGCGGGGAGAAGGGCACCGCGAAATCGACCGCGGTGCGTGGTCTGGCCGAGGTACTTGCCGCCGTGGACGCCGACGCCCGACTGGTGGAGCTGCCGATCGGGGCGACCGAGGACCGCGTGGTCGGGTCGATCGATCTGCAGAAGGTGCTGCGCGACGGCGAACACGCCTTCTCACCGGGCCTGCTGGCCCGCGCGCACGGCGGCGTCCTGTACGTCGACGAGGTGAACCTGCTGCACGACCACCTGGTCGACGTGCTGCTGGATGCCGCCGCCATGGGTCGCGTGCACATCGAGCGTGATGGCGTCTCGCATTCGCACGAGGCCCGATTCATGTTGGTGGGCACCATGAATCCGGAGGAGGGCGAGCTGCGTCCGCAGCTGCTCGACCGTTTCGGATTGACCGTCGACGTCTACGCCTCCCGGGACGTCGACGTCCGGGTCGAGGTGATCCGGCGCCGCATGTCCTACGAGGCCGACCCGGCCGGTTTCGCCGAGCGGTACGCCGTCGATGACGCCGAGCTGGCCGGCCGGATCGCCAAGGCCCGTGCCGCGGTGGCGTCGGTGTCGTTGCCGGACAACGAGTTGCGCCGGATCGCGGCGCTGTGCGCGGCGTTCGACGTCGACGGCATGCGTGCCGACCTGGTGGTGGCCCGCACGGCCGTCGCCCACGCCGCCTGGCGCGGCGCGTCCGCGGTGGATGCGGAAGACGTCCGGGTCGCCGCGGAACTCGCGCTGCCGCACCGGCGCCGTCGCGACCCCTTCGACGACCCGGGCCTGGACCCGCAGCAGCTCGACGACGCCATGGCGCAGGCCGAAGCCGAAGCGCAATCTCAGCCGGAGCCGGATCCCGAACCCGATCCGCCGGGCGGCGGCGTCTCCGCGGACAGCTCGGAAGAGGCGGCGCCGCAAGGAAACTCGGCCGGGCCCGGCAGTGCGTCGCGGCCCAGTGCGCCGCCGTCGGCGACGTTCCGGACCCGGGCGCTGGTGGTGCCCGGCGTCGGGGAGGGCGCTCCCGGCCGGCGGTCGCGGGCGCGCAACCGCACCGGCACCCCGATCTCGGCGACCGACGATGCCCAGGCCGGACACGGCGTGCATGTGTTCGGCACGCTGCTCGCCGCGGCCGACCGCAGGCCACAGGCCGGGCGCCTGCAGGTGGGCCCCACCGACGTCCGCCACGCGATTCGCGAAGGGCGCGAAGGCAATCTGGTGATCTTCGTGGTCGACGCGTCGGGCTCGATGGCCGCGCGGGACCGCATGTCCGCGGTCAGCGGCGCGACGCTGTCCCTGCTGCGTGATGCCTACCAACGCCGCGACAAGGTCGCCGTCGTCACCTTCCGCGGCGCCGAGGCCGCCCTGCTGTTGCCGCCGACGTCGTCGGTGCACATCGCGAGCCGGCGCCTGGCCCGTTTCGACACCGGCGGGAAAACGCCGCTGGCGCAGGGGCTCCTGGCCGCGCGGGATGTCGTGCTGCGCGAGAAGACCCGGGACCGGGCCCGTCGCCCGCTGGTGGTCGTGCTGACCGACGGCCGCGCCACTGGTGGCCCCGATCCACTCGGCCGGACCCGGACCGCAGCGGGCCTCCTCGTCGCCGAGGGTGCGGCCGCCGTCGTCGTCGATTGCGAAACCTCTTATATTCGACTGGGATTGGCGCAGCAGTTGGCCGGCCAGCTCGGTGCGGCCGCCGTGCAACTGGCGCAGCTGCGCGCCGACAACCTGGCCCGTGTGGTCCGGGCCGGGCAAGCCGCCGCGTAAGGAAACTGTTATGCCACAAGGACAACCACTCGTCGTCCCCAACGACGGACTGACCACCAAGGCGCGGCGCAACGCGCCGATCCTGGCCGTGCACACCGGGCCGGGCAAGGGAAAGTCCACTGCCGCCTTCGGGATGGCGCTGCGCGCCTGGAACCAGGGGTTCGACGTCGCGGTGTTCCAGTTCGTCAAGAGCGCCAAGTGGAAGGTGGGCGAGGAAGCGGCATTCCAGACGCTCGGCCGCCTGCACGACGAGCAGGGCATCGGGGGACCGGTGCAGTGGCACAAGATGGGCTCGGGCTGGTCGTGGACGCGCCGGCAGGGCTCCGACGAGGACCACGCCGCCGCGGCCGTCGAAGGCTGGGCCGAGATCTCGCGGCGGCTGGCCGCCGAGCAGCACGACTTCTACGTACTGGACGAGTTCACCTACCCGCTCAAGTGGGGCTGGCTGGACATCGACGAGGTGGTGTCGACGCTGACCCAGCGCCCCGGCACCCAACACGTCGTCATCACCGGCCGCGACGCCCCGCCGCAGCTCCTCGACGCCGCCGACCTGGTGACCGAGATGACCAAGGTCAAGCACCCGATGGACGCGGGCCGCAAGGGCCAGCGCGGCATCGAATGGTGAGTTCTCCCGCGGGGACGAAGTGACCACGAATCCCGTCCCAGCGGTCGTGATCGCGGCGCCGGCGTCGGGCAGCGGCAAGACGACCGTGGCCACCGGCCTGATGGGTGCCCTGCGCCGCGCCGGCCACACGGTGAGCGCCGCGAAGGTCGGCCCCGACTTCATCGATCCGGGCTATCACGCACTGGCCACCGGCCGGCCGGGCCGCAACCTCGACCCGGTCCTCGTCGGCGCCGACCTGATCGGTCCGCTCTACCGGCACGGCAGCGCGGGTGCCGACGTCACCGTCATCGAGGGCGTCATGGGCCTGTTCGACGGCCGCATCACCGAGCAGCCGATGTCGCCGGCGCCCGGGTCGACCGCCCACGTCGCCGGGCTGCTCGGCGCGCCGGTGGTGCTGGTCGTCGATGCCCGGGGACAGAGCCAGAGCATTGCCGCTCTGCTGCACGGCTTTTCGACGTTCGACCGAGCCGTGCGGATCGCCGGGGTGATCCTCAACAAGGTCGGCTCGCCGCGGCACGAAGAGGTCCTGCGCCAGGCCTGCGAACAGGCGGGCGTCCCGGTGTTCGGCGCCATCCCGCGCAACAGCGGACTGGAGATTCCGTCGCGGCATCTCGGCCTGGTCACCGCCGTCGAACACGGCCGCCGGGCGCACGAGGCCGTCGAGGTCATGACCGAGCTCGTCGCCCGCCACGTCGACACCGCGGCGGTGGCCCGGTGTGCCGGGATCGGCACTCTTGAACCGCAGTGGGCTCCCGAGCTGGAGTCCGGTCCGGCCGCAACCGTCGCGCTCGCCGCCGGCAAGGCCTTCAGTTTCGGGTACGCCGAGCACGCCGAGCTGCTCGAGATGGCCGGCGCCGAGGTCGTGGCCTTCGACCCCCTCACCGACCCGCTGCCGGACGGCACGCAGGCGCTCGTCATACCCGGTGGGTTCCCCGAGCAGTTCACCGCGGAACTGTCGGCCAATGCCGTTGTCCGCGAACAGATTGTCGCGCTGGCGGCCGTCGGCGCGCCGGTGCATGCCGAGTGTGCCGGGCTCACGTACCTGGTCGACGACCTCGACGGGCACCCCATGTGTGGCGTGCTGTCCGGCTCGGCGCGCTTCACCGAACGGCTGACCCTCGGCTACCGCGATGCCGTGGCAACGGTCGACTCCAGCATGCACGCTGCGGGGGAGCGCGTCACCGGTCACGAATTTCACCGCACCACAGTCGAATTCGCCGAGCAGCAGCCGCCGGCTTGGGTTTTCCGGGGCGCTGGGCAGGCCACCGTGCACGACGGGGCCGTCCGCGGCGGCGTGCACGCGGGCTACCTGCACACCCATCCGGCCGCGCATCCGCACTCGGTGCGTCGGTTCGTATCGGCGGCAACTAAACTCGCCGAGTGATACTGCGCACGCGAGGAGCAAAATGACGTCCCAGCATGCCTACCTCGTGGGGCTGCATCTGTCCGGCAAGAAGGTCGTGGTCGTGGGTGCCGGCAGCGTCGCCCAGCGGCGCCTGCCGCTGCTGATCGCCAGCGGCGCCGACGTCCACGTCGTGGCGCCCGCCGCCACCCCGGTGGTCGAAGCACTCGTCGACAACCCCGACGGCACCGGCATCACCCTTATCTCGCGGGAATTCCAGACCGACGATCTCGACGGCGCCTGGTACGTCCTGGCCGCGACCGACGACGAGGCCGTCAACGCCGCGGTGGCCGACGAGGCCGACCGCCGCCGCATCTTCTGCGTCCGCGCCGACGCCGGCCAGGAAGGGTCGGCGGTGACCCCGGCGTCCTTCGAGTACGACGGCCTGACGGTCGGTGTGCTGGCCGGCGGTGAGCACCGGCGCTCGGCGGCGCTGCGTACCGCCATCCACGAGGCGCTGCAGCGCGGCGCCATCGGCGACGCCGCCGAACCCGACAGCTACCGCGGTGTGGCGCTCGTCGGCGGTGGCCCGGGGGACCCCGAGCTGATCACCGTCCGCGGTCGCCGGCTGCTGGCCCACGCCGACGTGGTGGTGGCCGACCGGCTGGCCCCGCAGGAGCTGCTCGCCGAACTCGGCCCGCACGTCGAGGTGATCGACGCCGCCAAGATTCCGTACGGCCGGGCGATGGCCCAGGACGCGATCAACGCTGTCCTGATCGACCGGGCCAAGGAAGGCAAGTTCGTGGTCCGGCTCAAAGGCGGTGACCCGTTCGTCTTCGCGCGCGGCTATGAAGAGGTGCTGGCATGCGCCGACGCCGGCATTCCGGTCACCGTCGTACCCGGTGTGACCAGCGCCATAGCGGTTCCGGCTCTCGCCGGCGTTCCCGTCACCCACCGGGCCGTCACGCACGAATTCGTGGTGGTCAGCGGCCACGTCGCGCCCGGGCACCCGGAATCGTTAGTGAATTGGGACGCACTAGCCGCGATGCGCGGCACGATCGTGCTGCTGATGGCCGTCGAGCGCATCGAGCTTTTCGCGAAGGTTCTGCTGCAAGGCGGCCGACCTGCGGAAACACCGGTACTGGTGGTTCAACACGGGACGACGGCGGCACAGCAGACGCTGCAGACCACGCTCGTCGACGCGGCGGAGGACATCCGTTCCGAGGGTATCCGACCCCCCGCGATCATCGTGATCGGGGACGTCGCGGCCTTCGCAGGGTTAAAGAAATCTTAAGATTACTGTAAGGTAGCTTTCCATGACGGCTCTCAACGACGCTGAGCGCACCGCCATGGCACACAGCCGCCGCGAACCGCTCACGATTCACGTGGGGCAGACCGAGGACGAACGAAAGAGCTGGTATCCAGCTTGGCTTCCGTCCCCCCGCTTTCTTTCCGCGGTCATCGCCATCGGTGGCATGCAGCTGCTGGCCACGATGGACAGCACCGTCGCCATCGTTGCCCTTCCTAAGATTCAGGACGAGCTCGGGCTTTCCGATGCCGGCCGCAGCTGGGTGATCACTGCTTATGTGCTGACGTTCGGTGGTCTGATGCTGCTCGGTGGCCGCCTCGGCGACACCATCGGCCGCAAGCGCACCTTCATCGTCGGTGTCGCGCTCTTCACCATCGCTTCCATCCTGTGCGGTGTCGCGTGGGACGAGACGACCCTGGTCATCGCCCGGCTGCTGCAGGGTGTCGGTTCGGCGATCGCCTCGCCGACCGGCCTGGCGCTCGTCGCCACCACCTTCCCGAAGGGTCCGGCCCGAAACGCCGCCACCGCGATCTTCGCGGCCATGACCGGCGTCGGCTCGGTGATGGGCCTCGTCGTCGGCGGCGCGCTGACGGTGTTCTCGTGGCGCTACGCGTTCCTGGTGAACGTGCCGATCGGCCTCGTCATGATCTACCTGGCCCGCACCACGCTGACCGAGACGTCCCGCGAGCGCATGAAGCTCGACGCGGCCGGCGCCATCCTGGCGACCCTGGCCTGCACCGCGGCGGTGTTCGGCTTCTCGATGGGGCCGGAGAAGGGCTGGCTGTCCCCGCTGACGCTGGGCTCCGGCGCCGCGGCGGCCGTGCTGTTCCTGGCGTTCCTGTTCGTCGAGCGCAGCGCCGAGCACCCCGTCGTGCCGTTCAGCCTGTTCCGGGACCGCAACCGCGTGGCCACCTTCGCCGCGGTCTTCCTCGCCGGTGGCGTGATGTTCACGCTGACCGTCCTGATCGGCCTGTACGTGCAGGACATCATGGGCTACAGCGCGCTGAAGGCCGGCATCGGCTTCATCCCGTTCGTCATCGCGCTCGGCATCGGTCTGGGCCTGTCGTCGCAGCTGGTGGCGATGTTCTCGCCGCGCGTGCTGGTGATCGCCGGCGGCATCCTGGTGCTCGCCGCGATGATCTACGGGTCCACCCTCAACGGCGGTATCCCGTACTTCCCGAACCTCGTCATCCCGATCACCGTCGGTGGTTTCGGTATCGGCATGATCGTGGTGCCGCTGACCGTCTCGGCCATCGCCGGCGTCGCGCTGAGCGACATCGGTCCGCTGTCGGCCATCGCGCTGATGCTGCAGAACCTGGGTGGGCCGGTCGTGCTGGCCGTCATCCAGGCCGTCATCACGTCGCGCACGCTGTACCTCGGCGGGACCACCGGTCCGGTCGCCAAGATGAACGCCGCGCAGCACACGGCACTCGACCACGGTTACACCTACGGCCTGCTCTGGGTCGCTGCGGTGGCGGTGATCGTCGGCGTGGTGTCGCTGTTCATCACCTACACCGCCGACGAGGTTGCGGCGGCGCAGGACACCAAGGAAGCGCTGGACGCCGGCGAGCTGTAGCTCGATCTCGACGTAGCTTCCTGGAGGATCGGCGTGCCTTCGTTCGTCACCCATGCGTCGCTGACGCATGGGTGGCTTCCGTTTCTGATCCAGCTACTGACTTTCGCGGCACTGTGCTGTGCGGTCGGGCGACGGTCGCGGCAGTGGAGCATCAGCCGGCTGCCGTGGGCACTCGCGGTCGGCGTCGCGTGCGCGGCCGGTCTGTACTGGTACATCACTTCGCTCGGTATCGCCGGCGACCCGGCCCCGGTACTGCTGTGGATCTGGACGGCGCTCGGCGGGTTCGCCGCCACGGTCCTGATCCTCGGCTGGCGCGGATCCCCCTGGCGGCGCCGCGGGGTGGCCCTGCTCGCGGTGCCCCTGTGCGCACTCTGCGCGCTGCTGATGATGAATGTCTGGGTCGGGTACTTCCCGACCGCGTACGTGGCGTGGCACAAGTTCACCGTCGGCAAGGTGCCCGACGAGGTGGACCGCTGGACGGTCACGGCCATGCAGCTCAAAGGCATCCGGCCGCCGCGCGGTGTCGTGGTGCCCATCGTGACCACCTCGCAGGAATCGAACTTCACGCACCGCGCCGAACTCGTCTACCTGCCACCGGCATGGTTCGCGAGCAATCCGCCGCCGCAGCTGCCGACGGTGATGATGATCGGCTCGCAGCTGAACACCCCGGCGGACTGGATCTGGGCGGGCAACGCCAAGGCCACGATCGACAACTACGCGGCGGCCCACGGCGGTGAGGCGCCGGTGTTCGTCTTCGCCGACGCCACCGGCTCGTTCAACAACGACACCGAATGCGTCAACGGCAGCCACGGCAATTCGTCGGTCCACCTGACCAAAGAGGTCGTTCCGTATCTCATCTCGAACTTCGGCGTCAGTCCCGAGCCGGAGAAGTGGGGCATCGTCGGCTGGTCCATGGGCGGCACCTGCGCGGTGCAGCTCACGACGCGCCATCCCAACCTGTTCAGCGCGTTCGTCGACATCGCCGGGGACCTGAGCCCGAACATCGGCAGCAAGGACCAGACCATCGCCAAGCTCTACGGGGGTGACGCGGCCAAATGGGCCGAGTTCGATCCGAGCACCGTGATGCGGCAGTACGGCCGGTACCACGGCATCTCCGGGTTGTTCGAGATCCCCGGCACCGTCGCGGCCTGCCACGCACCCGGCCCCGGTGTGCCGCGCGATGCGCGCGCGAATCCGGAGGGCCAGGACATCGCGGCCGGCACCTTGTGCGAAATCGCCCAGCAGCACGGCATCAACGCCGACATCCGGGCCCTGCTCGGCCTGCACGACTGGGGCTTCGCCAACGAGGCCTTCGCGGATTCGCTTCCGTGGGTGGCAGGCAAGCTGCGCACGCCGGGAGCCGCGGCACCGGCCGGCTCGCACGCCGTCCCGACGCTGTAAGGGCCGTCTGCTTCGTCGCCCGGTGGCCCGCGCTCCAGGTTGCGCTGCTATTGATGGTGCATGACTGCAATGCGAGCCCGAGCTGTGATCGTGGCGGCTGTGCTCGCCGCGACGGTGATCACCGGGTGCCAGCGCCCGCCGGCTCCCGGGCCACAGGCCGGTGCGCTGACGGGCGCCCCGATCCTCAACACCGTCACCGCGCAGGCCGTGGTGCGGGACATGGGTGCCGCGGGACTGCCGGTGGCCCACCCGCGGGATGTGGCCAAGCAGAAATGCCCCGACATCAAGTGCATCGAGGCCATCGAGACCGACACCGTGACGGTGCTGGTGTTCTCCACGACCGGCGCTGCCGAAGGGTATGCGGGAGCGACGCCGGGCACGTTCCAGGCGATGAACATCGTCCTGCAGTTCGGCCCGACGGTCAGCGTGGCGGACAAGACCGCATACGAGCAGGTGGTGAACAAAGCACTGCTCTGAGCACGTCGGACGCGCCGCAGTGCTATGCATGAGGCATGACCGCCAGGGGGGTTCGACATGGTCGCGGGGGCCGAATCATGATGCTGCGGCAGGAGATTTCGGATGCGGTAAATCCGCTGGGGTGGCGCCTGGTGCTCGGTGCCGTCTACACGGAGGTGCCGGTGGTTGGCTTGGGCGCGGCGGCGGCGCTCGCGGCCGCGGTGGTCGAGGAGACCGGCCCAGAGGCGCAGGGCCACTTGACGGTCGACGTTCGCGCCGACCGGATCGTCATGCGGCTGCGCTCGGCCGACGGGGTCACCGCGCACGACATCGCGCTGGCACGCCGCATCTCTGAATCACTCGCCGAGCGCGGCGCGGCGACCACGCCGGGCGACGTCGCGGTACAGGCGATCGAGATCGCGATCGACGCCATGGACATCCCCGCGGTGCGCCCGTTCTGGAAGGCCGTCACCGGCTACGTCGACGAAGCGGGGCCGTCGGATCTGAGCGGGGGACTCGTCGATCCCGCCGGCCGTGGCCCCGCCCTGTGGTTCCAGCAGATGGATGTGCCACGGCCGCAACGCAACCGCATTCACCTCGACGTCGACGTCCCGCACGACCGGGCGTCCGCACGCATCGCGGCGGCACTGGCGGCGGGCGGGGTGCTGCTCAGTGATCGGGCGGCACCCGCGTTCTGGGTGCTCGCCGACGCCGAAGGCAATGAGGTGTGTGTCTGCACCTGGCAGGGCCGCGATTAAGCTGGCCACCCGTGATCACCCGCATGTCCGAGCTGTTCCTGCGCACGCTGCGCGACGACCCCGCCGACGCCGAAGTGCCGAGCCACAAGCTGCTGATCCGGGCCGGCTACGTCCGCCCGATCGCGCCCGGCCTGTACAGCTGGCTGCCACTGGGCCTGAAGGTGCTGCGCAAGATCGAGGACGTCATCCGCAGCGAGATGAACGCCATCGGCGCACAGGAGATCCTCTTCCCGGCGCTGCTGCCGCGGGCCCCCTACGAGGCCACCGACCGCTGGACCGAGTACGGCGACAACCTGTTTCGCCTGCAGGACCGCCGCAAGAACGACTACCTGCTGGGGCCCACCCACGAGGAGATGTTCACCCTGACGGTCAAGGGTGAGTACTCGTCATACAAGGACTTCCCGCTGCGGCTGTACCAAATCCAGACCAAGTACCGCGACGAGGCCCGCCCGCGTGCCGGCATCCTGCGCGGCCGCGAGTTCATCATGAAGGACTCGTACTCGTTCGACATCGACGACAGCGGACTCAAGGACGCCTACCACGCCCACCGCGAGGCCTATCAGCGCATCTTCGACCGGCTGGCGGTCAAGTACGTCATCGTGTCCGCGGTGTCGGGCGCCATGGGCGGCAGTGCATCCGAGGAGTTCCTGGCCGAGAGCGAGGTCGGTGAGGACACCTTCGTGCGCTGCCTGCAGTCCGGCTACGCGGCCAACGTCGAAGCCGTCGTCACCGCGGTGCCCGATTCGCTGCCGATCGAGGGCCAGCCCGAGGCCGTCGTCTACGACACGCCGGACGCCCCGACCATCGCCACCCTCGTGGAGTGGGCCAACACCGTCGACCTCGGCCGCGAGATCACCGCCGCCGACACGCTGAAGAACGTGCTGCTGAAGGTGCGCCAGCCGGGCGGGGAGTGGGAACTGCTGGGCATCGGCGTGCCCGGCGACCGCGAGATCGACGAGAAGCGCCTGGCCGCGGCGCTCGAGCCCGCCGAGTACGCGCTGCTCGACGACGCCGACTTCGCCGCCAACCCGTTCCTAGTGAAGGGCTACGTGGGCCCGAAAGCCTTGCTGGAGAACGGCATTCGATTCCTGGTAGACCCGCGCATCGTCGACGGTTCGTCGTGGATCACCGGCGCCGACGCGCCCAACAAGCACATCGTCGGCATGGTGGCCGGCCGCGACTTCGTCGCCGACGGCACCATCGAGGCCGCCGACGTCCGCGACGGTGACCCGTCGCCCGACGGCGCCGGGCCGCTGGTGTCGGCGCGTGGCATCGAGATCGGGCACGTCTTCCAGCTGGGCCGCAAGTACACCGATGCGTTCAGCGCCGATGTCCTCGGCGAGAACGGCAAGCCGGTGCGGCTGACCATGGGCTCCTACGGCATCGGTGTCTCGCGCATGGTCGCGGTGATCGCCGAGCAGCACCACGACGAGCTCGGCCTGCGCTGGCCGTCCTCGGTGTCGCCGTTCGACCTGCACCTGGTCATCGCCAACAAGGACGCCGAAGCCCGCACCGGTGCGACCGAGCTGGCCGGCGAACTCGACCGCCTTGGCCTCGACGTGCTGCTCGACGACCGCACCTCGTCGCCGGGCGTGAAGTTCAAGGACGCCGAGCTGCTGGGCGTGCCGTGGATCGTCGTGGTCGGCCGCGGCTGGGCCGACGGCACCGTCGAACTGCGCAACCGCTTCACCGGCGAGAAGACCGAGGTGCCGGTCGACGGCGCCGCAGCGGCGATCACGGCCGCGCTGGCGGGGTAGTCCTCGTTGTGCCGCGGATCGCGGTCACCAGGTGACTGCGATCCGCGGCGTTGACGGCTAGGACTGCTCGGCGCCGCCGGGGAACGCCACGACGGCCGGCGTCATGCCGAGGGCCGCGCGCCACCGGGCGGCCAGCACCGCGCAATCGGTCAGGGCCTTGACGGCCAGCGTCCGGTCCTCGGTGGTGGTGGCCTGCTCGGCCACGGCGCGCCACGCGACGGCGGTTTCCTCTTCCATCTGCAGCGCCAGCTTGCTCGCGTCCGCCGGGTTGTTCGCGTCGATGGGGAGCTGATAGCCCGCGGCCGGCAGCGGAGCCGGCACCGACCGTCCGGCCAGCGCGGTGATGCCGGCTTCGCGGTTGGCGCGGTGCTTGGCCATGGCCTCGGCCACCAGATCGTTGACGTCGGGTGTGGTGTGCGCCGACACCAGGCCGTAGCCGTAGATGGTGCCGTGTTCGGTGGCGATCGCGTCGTACAGCGCGGCGTCGGCGGCGCTGCCCGGGCGGGTCGGGGTGGGTTGCGGGCTGGTCATGGCGCGGCCTGTCCGGCGAGGGTGACGGTGTGCGCCGCGGTGCAGGCGGCGGCGATCGAGGCCAGCAGCCCGGCCCGGTAACCCGATTGGCCGGCGGCGGCGCGGCCCGCACTGTCGGCGGCCTGTTCCAGCGCTGCCACGACTTCCTGAGGTGTCGGGGGTGCCGGCGGCGGGGTGGCGCCAGGCGTCGGCGAAGCGGCGGCGGAGGTCTCGGTGGTGGACGACGGCGCGGCTGACGGCGGGTTGCCCATCCGGGTCAGTTCGTCGGACAGCGCGCGGGCGTGCGCATCCCGGAGCGCCGCGACGGCCGTCAGCGCCGGCGCCAGTTGCGGCGGTACGCCGGTGGCGGCGGACGCGGCCAGCCGGCTGTCGCGACGGGCCCGGTCGAGTTCGGCGGTCAGGATGTCCAGGGCGGGATCGCGCTGCGGTGCCGACCCGCAGGCCGACGCCGCGCCGCCGAGCAGCGCCAGAGCCGCCGTGCCCAACAGGACACGCCGTCGGCTGACGGTGGTTTCGGTGTGCGGCACAGCCACATCCTGCCATTGCGGACACCGGCCGCCGGGCACCGCGGCGCCGGATGTTCTCCGGTGCCGCGGTCGCGATTGCCATTCGGCCATGCGCTGCTGGCGTATCGTTGGTACCGGGTTCACCCTTCTGGGGGCCCTGTCCGCACAACTCAAGATGAGGAGCTCGCCGTGGCCCGGGACACGCCGGAACGACCGCTGCCACCCAGTCGGTTACCGACCACAGGCCAAGTGCTTGAGCTGCTCAGCAGTGCTTTTGCGGACGCCGGATACGACATCGAAGATGTGCGGGTGGACGCTGCCGCGCGGCCTCCGCGCATCGTCGTGGTGGCCGACGGCGACTCGGGTCTGGACCTCGACGCCGTCGCCGACCTTTCCCGCCTCGCATCCGAGCTGCTGGACCAGGTGACCGCCGATTCCGAGCCGTATGTGCTGGAGGTCACCTCGCCCGGCGTGGAGCGCCCGCTGACCGCGGAGCGGCACTACCGCCGCGCCCGTGGTCGAAAGGTCGAGCTGACCCTGGCCGACGGCACGTCGCTGACGGGCCGGCTGGGCGAGCACGACGGCAGCGCGATCCAACTGGTCGTCGCCAACCGCGGGGTGCTGTCGGTGCAGACCGTCGCGCTCGCGGACATTACGAAAGCTGTTGTACAGGTTGAATTTTCACCACCCAATCGCCGGGAACTGGAGCTGGCGGGTATGACCGGAGAGGGGGCCGACGGATGAATATCGACATGGCGGCACTGCATGCCATCGAGGCGGACAAGGGAATCAGCGTCGACGTCGTCGTCGACACGATCAAGACGGCGCTGCTGACCGCGTACCGGCACACCGAAGGGCACGAGCCCGACGCGTACATCGACATCGACCGCAAGTCGGGCATCGTGCGGGTGATCGCGCGCCAGACCGACACCGACGGGACCGTCATCCACGAGTGGGACGACACCCCCGAGGGATTCGGCCGGATCGCGGCGACCACCGCGCGTCAGGTGATCCTGCAGCGGTTGCGCGATGCGGAGAACGAGAAGAACTACGGCGAGTTCTCGGCGCGTGAGGGCGACATCGTCGCCGGCGTCATCCAGCGCGACGCCCGGGCCAACGCCCGCGGCCTCGTGGTGGTGCGGGTCGGTACGGAGGCCAAGGGCTCCGAAGGCGTGATCCCGGCCGCCGAGCAGGTGCCCGGGGAGAGCTACGTGCACGGCGACCGCGTGCGCTGCTACGTCGTCGGGGTCACCCGCGGCGCCCGCGAACCCGTCATCACGCTGTCGCGGACCCACCCGAACCTGGTGCGCAAGCTCTTCTCACTGGAGGTTCCCGAGATCGCCGACGAGTCGGTTGAGATCGTCGCGGTGGCGCGTGAGGCCGGCCACCGGTCCAAGATCGCGGTCGCGTCGCGCGTGCCGGGACTGAACGCCAAGGGCGCCTGCATCGGCCCGATGGGTCAGCGTGTGCGCAACGTGATGAGCGAGCTCTCGGGCGAGAAGATCGACATCATCGACTACGACGAGGACCCGGCGAAGTTCGTCGCCAACGCCCTGTCGCCGGCCAAGGTCGTGTCGGTGACCGTGATCGACGAGGCGCAGCGCGCGGCGCGGGTCGTGGTGCCCGATTTCCAGCTGTCGCTGGCGATCGGCAAGGAGGGCCAGAACGCCCGCCTGGCGGCGCGTCTCACCGGGTGGCGCATCGACATCCGTAGCGACGCCGACGGTCAGGGGGCGGACGCCGGCGGCCGGTCGACCGGCCACGGTGCCGGCCGCGACCGCTGAGGCCAAAACCCGCAGTTACCGGCGGCGTGTCGGGGCCGCGACCGCGATTGAAGTCCAAGGGCCCCGAGACGGTAGACTGCACTGTGATCCAGCGCGAGACTCCGACAGCTCCGGTGCGTACCTGCATCGGCTGCCGGAAACGAGAGCTGGCCGTCGACTTGCTTCGAGTGGCAGCTGTACGCGACGGGGACGGTAAATGCGTCGTCTCGGTCGATTCAGCGGGTAACCTGCCGGGTCGGGGTGCGTGGTTGCACCCGGTTCAGCAGTGCCTCGACGCGGCAGTTCGGCGGCGAGCATTCGCCCGAGCGTTGCGCATCACCGGTTCGCCGGACACCTCTGCGGTCGAAGAGTTCTTCAGTGCCTTACCCGCCTGACGGACCCGGAACGCCACAGCAAGAGAACAGGTAGCGAAGAACATGAGCACACCGTGAAGTCCCGATGACCATGCGTCATAGCTAAACCGAGGCGCGGCCTACCCACCGCTGACGCCTCACGACGAGGAGAGAAGTGGCAGCAGGTAAGGCACGCGTACACGAGTTGGCTAAAGAACTCGGTGTCACCAGCAAGGAAGTGCTCGCCCGACTGAGCGAACAGGGCGAATTCGTGAAATCTGCGTCCTCCACAGTGGAGGCGCCCGTCGCACGCCGGTTGCGTGAAGCCTTCGGCGGCGGCAAGCCCGCCAAGTCCGAGGCACCGGCCGCCCCCGCGGCCGCCAAGCCGTCGGGTGCCCCGAAGCCCGGCGCCCCGAAGCCGGCCCCCGCCGCGGCACCTGCCGCGCCTGCAGCTCCGGCCCCGGCCGCGGCTGCTCCGGCACCCGCAGCGCCCGCACCGGCAGCTCCGACCCCCGGTGGGCCCAAGCCCGGCGCACCCCGGCCCGCGGCTCCGCAGCCCCAGGCCCCGGCTCCTGCCGCGCCGGCAGCGTCGGCCGCCCCGGCGGCTCCGGCCCAGCCGCGTCCGGCCACCCCGGGTGCAACCCCGGGTCCGCGGCCCGGCGCACCCAAGCCGGCCCCGCGGGCTCCGCGCGTCGGCAACAACCCGTTCTCATCCCAGCAGCCGGTCGAACGCCCGGCCCCGCGTCCGGCTCCCGGTCCGGGTGGTCCGCGTCCGGGTCCCGGCGCCGGTGGTCCCCGTCCGGGCGGTGGCCCGCGTCCGGGTGTCACGCCGGGCAACATGCCCCCGCGTCCGCCGGGTGCCCGTCCGGGTGCCGTCGGTCGTCCGGGTGGTCCGCGTCCCGGCCCCGGTGGCGGTCCGCGTCCCGGTGGTGGCCCTCGTCCCGGCGGTGCCGGTGGCGGCGGTAACTACCGCGGCGGTGGCGCCGGTGGTGGCGCAGGTGCCGGTGCCGGTGGTGGCTTCCGCGGTCGCCCCGGTGGCGGCGGTGCTCCCGGTGGCGGTGGCCCCGGTGGCGGCGGTCGTCCGGGTCAGCGCGGCGGTGCCGCAGGTGCCTTCGGGCGTCCCGGTGGCGCACCCCGTCGTGGCCGTAAGTCGAAGCGCGCAAAACGCGCCGAGTACGAGAACATGCAGGCCCCGATCGTCGGTGGCGTGCGGTTGCCGCACGGCAACGGCGAGGTCATCCGCCTCGCTCGTGGTGCGTCGCTGAGCGACTTCGCCGAGAAGATCAACGCCAACCCGGCTTCGCTGGTGCAGGCGCTGTTCAACCTGGGCGAGATGGTGACCGCCACCCAGTCGGTGGGTGACGACACCCTCGAGCTGCTGGGCAGCGAGATGAACTACGTCGTGCAGGTCGTGTCCCCGGAGGACGAGGACCGCGAGCTGCTCGAGTCGTTCGACCTGACCTACGGCGAGGACGCCGGCGACGAGGACGACCTGGCCAGCCGGCCCCCGGTGGTCACCGTCATGGGCCACGTCGACCACGGTAAGACGCGACTGCTCGACACGATCCGTAAGGCGAACGTCCGTGAGGGCGAAGCCGGTGGCATCACCCAGCACATCGGCGCCTACCAGGTGCTGACCGAGCTGGACGGCAACGAGCGTCTGGTGACGTTCATCGACACCCCGGGTCACGAGGCGTTCACCGCCATGCGTGCCCGTGGTGCCAAGGCCACCGACATCGCGATCCTCGTGGTCGCCGCCGACGACGGCGTCATGCCGCAGACGGTGGAGGCCATCAACCACGCTCAGGCCGCTGATGTGCCGATCGTGGTGGCGGTCAACAAGATCGACAAGGAAGGCGCGGATCCGCAGAAGATCCGGGCGCAGCTGACCGAGTACAACCTGGTGGCCGAGGATTACGGCGGCGACACCATGTTCGTGGACATCTCGGCCAAGCAGGGCACCAACATCGACGGTCTGCTCGAAGCCGTGCTGCTGACGGCGGACGCTTCGCTGGACCTGCGGGCCAACCCCGACATGGAGGCCCAGGGTGTGGCCATCGAGGCGCACCTGGACCGCGGTCGCGGCCCGGTCGCCACGGTGCTGGTGCAGCGCGGCACGCTGCGCGTCGGTGACTCGGTGGTCGCCGGTGACGCCTACGGCCGCGTCCGCCGCATGGTCGACGAGCACGGCGAGGACGTCGAAGAGGCGTTCCCGTCGCGTCCGGTCCAGGTCATCGGTTTCACCTCGGTGCCCGGCGCCGGCGACAACTTCCTGGTCGTCGACGAAGACCGCATCGCCCGGCAGATCGCCGACCGGCGCAGCGCGCGCAAGCGCAATGCGCTGGCCGCACGTTCGCGCAAGCGCATCAGCCTGGAAGACCTGGATTCGGCGCTGAAGGAAACCAGCCAGCTGAACCTGATCCTGAAGGGCGACAACTCGGGCACCGTCGAGGCGCTCGAGGAGGCCTTGATGGGGATCCAGATCGACGACGAGGTGGAGCTGCGCGTCATCGACCGCGGTGTCGGTGGCGTCACCGAGACCAACGTCAACCTGGCGTCGGCGTCGGATGCGATCATCATCGGCTTCAACGTCCGTGCCGAGGGCAAGGCGACGGAGCTGGCGAACCGCGAGGGTGTGGAGATCCGGTACTACTCGGTCATCTACCAGGCCATCGACGAGATCGAGAGCGCGCTCAAGGGCATGCTCAAGCCGGTCTACGAGGAGAAGGAGCTCGGCCGCGCCGAGATCCGCGCCATCTTCCGGTCGTCGAAGGTCGGCAACATCGCTGGTTGCCTCGTGCAGTCGGGCATCATGCGGCGTAACGCCAAGGCCCGCCTGCTGCGCGACAACATCGTCATCGCCGAGAACCTCACGGTGTCTTCGCTCAAGCGCGAGAAGGACGACGCCACCGAGGTGCGCGAAGGTTACGAATGCGGTCTGACGCTGACCTACAACGACATCAAGGAAGGCGACGTCATCGAGACGTACGAACTCGTCGAGAAGGCTCGTACCTAGGTGGCGGATCCAGCACGCGCCAAGCGATTGGCCAAGCGCATTTCGACGATCGTCGCCTCGGCGATCGAGTACGAGATCAAGGATCCGCGGCTCGACGGCGTGACGATCACCGATGCCAAGATGACCGGTGATCTGCACGACGCGACGCTGTACTACACCGTGATCGGGACCAGCCTCGACGAGGAGCCGGACTACGCCGGCGTCGCGGCTGCCCTGGAGAAGGCCAAGGGCGCGTTGCGCTCGAAAGTCGGTGCGGGAACCGGGGTTCGGTTCACGCCCACACTGACTTTCGAGCGCGACACCGTGCCGGATGCGGCTCTGAAGATGGAAGAGCTGCTGGCCCGGGCCCGCGCCGCGGACGCGGACGTGGCCCGGATCCGGGAAGGTGCCACGCACGCCGGTGACGCCGATCCGTACCGTGTGGTGGGGGACAGCGATTCCGAGGATGCAGGTGACCGCGATCGAACCGACGACTGAGATTCGGCCGCACGGCGCGCGGGTTGACGCGCGCGGTGCGGCTGATCTGCTCGGTGCGGTCGAGAGCGTGAGCGTGGTTGCCCACGTCTACCCCGACGCCGACACCATCGGGGCGGGCCTCGCGCTCGCATTGGTGCTCAGCGAGGCCGGTAAGGACGTGCAGGTCGGCTTTGCCGCCCCGGCGACCGTGCCGGAATCACTGCAGACCCTGCCCGGTGGACACCTGCTGGTGCCGCCGGACCAGATGCGTCCGGACGCCGACCTGGTGGTCACCGTCGACATCCCGAGTGTGAACCGGCTGGGGTCGCTGGCCAAGCTGGCCGATCCCGGACGGCAGGTGCTGGTGATCGATCACCACGCCTCGAACCGGTTGTTCGGCACCGCGAATTACGTTGACCCGTCGGCAGATTCGACCACCATGCTGGTGGCCGAGCTGCTGGACGCCTGGGGCAAGACGATCGAGCTGCCGGTGGCGCACTGCCTGTACGCCGGCCTGACCACCGACACCGGCTCGTTCCGGTGGGCCAGTGCCCGCGCGTACCGGCTCGCGGCGCGGCTGCTCGACATCGGCGTCGACAACGCCGCCGTCAGCCGCGCCCTGCTCGACACGCACCCGTACTCGTGGCTGCCCATGCTGTCCCGGGTGCTGTCGACGGCGTGCCTGGTGCCCGAGGCCGCCGGCGGCAAAGGTCTGGTGTACGCCGTGGTGTCGCACCAGGAGTACGCGGCGGCGCGATCGGAAGAGGTCGAGAGCATCGTCGACATCGTGCGGACCACGTCCGAGGCCGAGGTGGCCGCGGTGCTCAAGGAGATCGAACCGGGGCAGTGGTCGGTGTCCCTGCGGGCCAAGACCGAGGTCGACGTGTCGGTGCTGGCGAGCTCTTTCGGCGGCGGTGGCCACCGGTTCGCGGCGGGCTACTCGCCGACCGGAACCGCCGGCGACGTCGTCGCGGCCCTCGTCGCCGCCCTCTCTTGATCCCCCTCCCCGTGCTCTTGCCCTTGCCCGTGTCCGCCCCCTCCCCGCGAGCGGCCGTGTCTGTACGCCGACACGCCGTGTTTGGTGTGCACATTCGTGCCGCTCGCGGCCGACGAGTGTGCGCGTCATGACCACCGAGGTCACCGGTCGTCGCATCGCGGGACTCGCTTTTCCCGCCCTCGGGGTGCTCGCCGCCGAACCGATCTACCTTCTGCTGGACACCGCGGTCGTTGGCAGGCTCGGCGCACTGCCCTTGGCAGGTCTGGCGGTCGGCGGCCTGATCCTCAGCCTCGTCGGGTCGCAGCTGACGTTTCTGTCGTACGGCACGACGTCACGGTCGGCCCGGAGCTTCGGTGCCGGTGACCGCGCCGGTGCGGTCGGGGAGGGCGTGCAGGCCACGTGGCTGGCGCTGGCCCTCGGCGTGCTCATCGTCGTGGTCGTGCAGGCGCTGGCGCCATTTCTGCTGACGGTCATCGCCGGGTCTCGGGGCGGCATCGCCGAGACCGCGCTGCCGTGGCTGCGTGTCGCGATCCTGGCCGTACCCGCGATCCTGATGTCCATGGCCGGCAACGGCTGGTTGCGGGGTGTGCAGGACACCGTCCGCCCGCTGCGGTATGTGCTTGTCGGCGTGGGTATTTCAGCGGTGCTGTGTCCGGTGCTGGTCTTCGGGTGGCTGGGACTGCCGCGGCTGGGCCTGACGGGCTCGGCGGTCGCCAATCTGCTGGGGCAGTGGATCGCCGCGGCGCTGTTCGGGTATGCCCTGCTGTCCGAACGGGTTTCGCTGCGCCTACGGCCTGACGTGCTGCGCGCGCAACTGACCATGGGTCGCGACCTGGTGCTGCGGTCCCTGGCCTTCCAGGTGTGTTTCCTGTCTGCCGGCGCGGTCGCGGCCCGGTTCGGTGCGGCCGCCGTCGCCGCCCACCAGGTGGTGCTGCAGTTGTGGAATTTCCTTGCGCTGGTGCTGGATTCGCTGGCCATCGCGGCGCAGTCACTCGTCGGTGCGGCCCTCGGGGCGGGGGAGCCGGCGCATGCCAAGACGGTGGCGCGGCGCGTGACGGTCTATTCGGCCGCCGCGGCGACGGTGCTGGCGGCGGTGTTCGCAGTGGGCTCCGGCGTCCTGCCGGCAGTGTTCACCGCCGACCAGGCGGTGCGGGACCAGATCGGCATTCCGTGGTGGTTCATGGTGGCTCAATTGCCCATCGCGGGAATTGTTTTCGCGCTCGACGGGGTGCTGCTCGGCGCCGGTGACGCGAAGTTCATGCGCAACGCCACGCTGATCAGCGGACTCGTCGGCTTCCTGCCGCTGATCTGGCTGTCGCTGGCGTTCGGCTGGGGGCTGGCCGGCATCTGGTCCGGGTTGAGCACGTTCCTGGTGTTGCGACTCGTCTTCGTCGGCTGGCGCGCGTGGTCCGGCCGCTGGGCGTGAGCAGGTCGCCCGAAAGGCGTCTTCCCCCACCTCTCGCGAGCGGCCGTGTCTGCCCCCGACACGCCGTGGTTCCCGTACAAGAACGTCCCGCTCATCGCCGGTGAGCGGGACGTTCTTGTACAGCTGGAGCGGCGTGTCGGCGAACAAACACGGCCGCTCGCGGGAGATTGACTACACCTGGGTGCGGCCGCGCTGCATGACGGCGTCGCGGTTGGCGGCGATGTCGTTGCCTACTGCGCTGTTCCAGGCCCGGGCCGACGCGGCTTCGATCCACAGCCCGGCGTCGGTCTGCGAGCCGTCGATCTTGTGGTACGAGTCCAGCAGCGCGCGCACGGCGTTCTGGTTGTTGCCGACGATCGAGGCGGCGACGCGCCGCGCGGTCGGGAGTAGCTCGTCGTGCGGTACCACCTCGGTGACCAGCCCGGCGCGCAGCGCCTCGGTCGCCGACAGGTAATCGCCGGTCAGGCTCATCCGGCGGGCCAGGCCGACACCGGCCTTCTGCGGCAGCCGCACACTCAGGCCCCAGGTCGGCAGCAGTCCGACGCGGGCGTGGGTGTCGGCGAACTTGGCGTTCTCCGAGGCGATCAGGATGTCGCAGTACAGCGCCAGTTCCAGGCCACCGGTGACGGCCGCGCCGTTGATGGCGCCGATGACGGGCTTGGTCATGTTGGGCCACTTCGGCGAGATGTCCGGCAGGTCCGCGCCCTCGCCGAGTTCCTTGAGGTCCAGACCGGCGCAGAACACCGGGTCGGCGCCCGTCAGGATCACCACGTCGACGTCCGGGTCGGCCTCGGCCTGGCGCAGTGCGCCGTAGAAGGCATCGCGCAGCTCGTAGGACAGTGCGTTCCGGGATTTCGGCCGGTTCAGCGTCAGGGTGCGAACCCGGTCGGTGGTGTCGATCAGTAGGACGTCGGTCACGTTGGCTCCTTGCGTTGCGGTCACCCACCGACACCGTAACTTGCGGCCTGAACGCGCCTATCGTGGAGGCCATGTGCCGCAACATCACCGAACTGCGTGGCCTGGAGCCGGCCGCTACGGCCGAGGAGATCGAGGCCGCCGCGCGTCAGTACATCCGCAAGGTCAGCGGGATCACCCGTCCCACCGCCGCCAACGTCGACGCCTTCGAAGCCGCGGTCGCCGAGGTCACGGCTGTCACCGAGCGATTGCTGAACCAGCTGCCGGCCCGGCGGCAGCCGCCCAAGACGGTGCCGCCGCTGCGGCGGCCCGAGGTGCGGGCGAGGCTGGCCGCCAAGTGAATTCGCCCGCGCTCAAGGAGTGGGGCGCGGCGGTACAGGCGCTGCTCGACGGCCGCCAGACGGTGCTGTTGCGCAAGGGCGGTATCGGGGAGAAGCGTTTCGAGGTATCGGCACCGGAGTTCGTGTTCTTCCCGACGGTCGAGCACAGCCACGCGGCGCGGGTCCGCCCCGAGTTCACCGATCTGCTCGAACGGGCGGCGGGGGACAGCACCGACACTGAGGTGGTACTGCGCGGCGGCGCGAAAGTCGTTGCCGCCGTGGCGGTGGAGCGCCCGGAGCAGCTGGATGCCATCGCCGATCTGCACATCTGGACCGCGGAATCCGTACAGAGTGACCGGCTCGATTTCCGGCCCCGCCACCGGCTGACGGTCCTGGTGGTGCAGGCCAAACCGCTTGTGGCGCCGGTACGGCTGCCGCGCACCCCGGACTACGCCGGGTGCCGCAGCTGGGTGGACCTGCCCGTCACGCCCGAGTGGGGCCCGCCGGTGTACGACGACGCGGCGCTGGCTGCCATTGCCGAGCGGGTGCGCGACTCAGTCGGCTGACAGCGCGACCTTCGGCAACAGCAACCGGGACACTCCGCCCGCGCCGTGGTGGACCGTGTGCGTGGCCGGCACCATGCGCTCGCCGGAGACGACGGGCTCGCCGGTACCGAGATTCCGGTCGTAGCGCGGGTGGCAACCGCCCGCGACGATCACCCGCAGCCGGGACCCGGCCGGGATCCGGTGTGCGACGGCATCGAGCTCGAGCCGAATGGTCTCGGGTTCGTCGGAAAGCGTTGTGAGCCTGCGGAATCCATCGCTGACGTTGGTGGACTTGCCCTTTGCGTCGACCACGCTGAGCCGGACGAAGATGTCCCGGTTGGGGTTGTCGCACGACTGGGTCAGCTCGATCACCGGATTGCCGACCAGGTACAGGTCTTCGGTCAGCGGCTCACCGGTGAAGTCGACGACGTCGGGCCGCCGGCTGAGCGCGGAATCCTCCTGATAGCCCGCGGCCGCCGACAGCAGCCGGCCGCCCAGCGTGGGTGTCGGCGCCGCGGGATCGAAGGTGAACCGCGACGGACGTGCGGTAGCGGCGGGCGCGGTCGTGCCGAGCCGGTGCGCCGGCTGCAGGTAGAGCTCGAGTTCGGTGGCGGCCGGTGGCCAGTCCGGCATGGTCAGCCAGCCCTGCCCGTTGACCTCGACGCGGACGGCGGCCCGTTCGGACGCCGGGGTGCGCTCGGCGAGGTGGGTGTCGAGCCAGGCCAGCGATTCGCGCAGCACCGTGGCACCGCCGCGGGTCATGACCTGGGTGTGGGTCCACGATCCGATGGTGACCGCGGTCGGTACGCCGCGCGACTTCAGGCGCTGGAACTGCGTCAGGGTCTGCTCCAGGAACAGGTCCTGCCAGCCACCGATGAGCAGCACCGGCACATCGACCTTGTCGAGCGTGTCAGCGAGGGCCATGTTCTCCCAGAACGGGTCGGTGCCGTCGGGATGGCTCAGCCACGATTCGTACCAGGTCGCTCCGGAACGCAGCAGCCGGCGGCCGGCCGCCCCGGCGGGTACCTGCGTGTGGGTGCGGGCGACCAGGCGGGGCGCCCGGAACCGCCGCAGCAGCACGGCGAGCGGTCGCTCTTCCTGGTGCGCCATCATGTCGCTCCAGCCGAGGAAGTTGTCGAGCGTGAAAGCGCCGGTACCCCAAGTTGATTCGGCGAAGTCGTGGGGGCCGACCATGATGATCGCGGCCTTGAGCTCGGGCGGGGGATCGGTGAGTAGCGCCCACTGCGTGAAGCCCAGGTACGACAACCCGATCGTCGCGAACGACCCGGTGAACCACGGCTGGTCGCGCAGCCAGGCGGCGGTGTCCACGGCGTCCGCGATCTCGTTGACCATCGGTTCGAAGTCGCCACCGGAGCCGAATGTGCCGCGCACACTCTGCAGCAGCACGTGGTAGCCGCGGCGGGCGTACGCCGCGCCGAACACCGGGCCGAACGGGAAGCCGCGGCCGTAGGGGCACCGCACCAGCAGGGTGCCCTTCGCGGTGCCGGTGGGCGCGTAGTGGCTGCCGACGAGTTCGACGCCGTCGCGCATCGGGGTGGTGACGCGGCTGACGGTGTAGTCCGTCGTCGGGAGTGGGACGTCGAGGGCGCGGCTCAGCAACCGGGAGCCGAGATGGGCGATTCGGGAGCTCACCCTTCGGATGGTACCGATCCGTACCGTCCGTTGTCGTCCGCAAGCTCGGCGGGCGACCCGAAATCAGAACTTGTAGAACGGCACCAGCTGGTTGGCGCGCTGCAGGTTGGTCTGCAGGCAGTCCGGGCGGTCCGGCGACTCGATCGGTGAGTAGAACAGCGACTGGTTGATCAGGCCGTAGCTGGTCTTGAAGGTGATCATGCACGTCACCCACCACCGGTCATTCCAGTCGGTCGGCTTCATGATCCAGTACTGCGCGGCGCGGTGTCCGGCGATGTTCAGCTCGACGGCGTCGGCCGGCAGCGTCTGCTCGTAGGTGCGCCACACGATCGGCTCGACGGCCATCTGGTAGTTACCGGCGTCGTAGTGGCAGCGCAGGCCGTCTTCGTGGTCGGGCGGGGTGAAGCCCAGGCCCATGGCGTTGATGGCGTCGAGCGGAATCTGGTCGCACGGGTCGAATGGGCTCGGGTTCGTCGTGGAGATGATCGGCGACTTGATGGTGCTGCTGAGCGGGGCGGAGGTGGAGCGCAGCTCGACGTCGTCGCCGCCGGTCGGTGACACCGGGTTGGTCTGTGTGACCACCACGCCTGCCGTCACGAGCGCACACAGCGCCGACACGAGCCGCAGTTTCCCGGCCATCGCTGCCATGACACCCCTTAGATCCGAGCAATACTGCGGGGAGTCTACAAGTCGCCTGCGTCACACCGGACAGGATGGGAGAACCTGTTCTAGTTTCTCCCGCTGCGCGGGACGGTTGGCACTCCAGCGGGCGTTGCTGTCGCCCAAGTAGGCTGGATTTTTGTGTCGACCCAGCCGACCCTTTGGGCAATCAGTGACCTGCACATCGGGCACACCGGAAACAAGCCGGTCACCGAGTCGCTGCACCCGGCCTCGCCCGACGACTGGCTGATCGTCGCCGGCGATGTCGCCGAGCGCACCGACGACATCCGATGGTCCCTGGACCTGCTACGCAAGCGTTTCGCCAAGGTCATCTGGGTGCCCGGCAACCACGAACTGTGGACCACGAACAAGGACCCGATGCAGATCTTCGGGAAGGCCCGCTACGACTACCTGGTCGACATGTGCGACCAGATGGGCATCGTGACACCCGAGCACCCGTTCCCGGTCTGGACCGGCCCCGGAGGCGCGGCGACGATCGTGCCGATGTTCCTGCTGTACGACTACAGCTTCCTGCCCGCGGGCACGGCGACGAAGGCCGAGGGGCTCGCGCTGGCCAAGGAGCGCAACGTCGTCGGCACCGACGAGTTCCTGCTGTCGAGCGAGCCCTACGCCACCCGGGACGCGTGGTGTCGGGACCGGCTGAACGTCACCCGCAAGAGGCTCGACGACCTGGACTGGATGGAGTCCACGGTCCTGGTCAACCACTTCCCGCTGGTGCGCGAGCCCTGCGATGCCATGTTCTATCCGGAGTTCTCGCTGTGGTGTGGCACCACCGCGACCAAGGACTGGCACACCCGCTACAACGCCATCTGCTCGGTGTACGGCCACCTGCACATCCCGCGCACCACCTACTACGACGGGGTGCGGTTCGAGGAAGTATCGGTCGGCTATCCGCGAGAGTGGCGGCGGCGCAAGCCTTATCGGTGGATGCGCCAAATCCTGCCGGACCCCCAGTACCCACCCGGCTACCTCAATGACTTCGGTGGCCACTTCGAGATCACCCAGGAAATGCGGGAGCACGCGCAGAAGATGCAGGACCGGATCAATTCGAGGCGGTTGTGATGAGCGACGCCCTGTTATCGCAGGTGCTGCCCGACGTGGTGGCCACCGCCGAGACGTATTCGGACCCGGCCGATCTCGTTCCACTGCCGGAGGAAGAGCCCCTGATCGCGCGTTCGGTGGCCAAACGGCGCAACGAGTTCATCACCGTGCGGCACTGCGCCCGTGAGGCGTTGAGCAAGCTCGATGTCGGCCCGGTCCCGATCCTCAAGGGGGGCAAGGGTGAACCGTGCTGGCCCGACGGCATCGTCGGCAGTCTGACGCACTGCGAGGGCTTCCGTGGCGCCGTGGTGGCTCGCGCCGCCGACGTGCGGTCGGTCGGTATCGATGCCGAACCGCACGGCGTGCTGCCCAAGGGCGTGCTGGGCGCGGTCGCGTTGCCTGCCGAGCAGGACGCCGTGACGACGCTGGAGGGCGACCTGCACTGGGACCGGATCCTGTTCTGCGCCAAGGAGGCGACGTACAAGGCCTGGTTCCCGCTGACCCATCGCTGGCTGGGTTTCGAGGACGCGCACATCACCTTCGAGCTGGATTCGTCGGGGACCTCGGGCACATTCCTGTCGCGCATCCTGATCGACCCGGCCGCCGAGTCCGGGCCGCCGCTGACCGATCTGCCCGGGCGCTTCATCGTGTCCAACGGCCTTGTCCTGACGGCGATCTCGCTGTGAAAGCTGCATCGAAGCCGGCCCCGCCGCCGGGTCTGGTGATCGTCGACAAGCCCGCCGGGATGACGAGCCACGATGTCGTCGGCCGGTGCCGGCGACTGTTCGGGACCCGCAAGGTCGGGCATGCCGGCACGTTGGACCCGATGGCCACCGGCGTGCTGGTGGTCGGCATCGAACGGGCCACCAAGATCCTCGGTCTGCTGACCGCCACCGACAAGCAGTACATCGCGACCATCCGGCTCGGCCAGACCACGTCGACCGAAGACGCCGAAGGCGAAGTGCTGGAGACGGTTTCGGCGGCGCACGTGACCGACGACAAGATCGAGTCGGCGGTCGCGGCCTTGCGGGGCGAGATCGACCAGGTGCCCTCGGCCGTCAGTGCCATCAAGGTCGACGGCGAGCGCGCGTACAAGCTGGTGCGTGAAGGTAAGGCGCCGGAACTGGCAGCCCGCCAGGTGCGCATCGAACGCTTCTCGGTGGACGCGGTGCGTCGCGTCGAGGATTTCGTCGATGTGGACGTCACCGTCGACTGCTCGTCGGGCACCTACATCCGGGCGCTGGCCCGCGACGTCGGCGCCGCGCTCGGCGTCGGTGGACACCTGACGGCGTTGCGGCGCACCAGGGTTGGTCGTTATGGCCTGGACGAGGCGCGCACGCTGGAGCAGCTGACCGATGCGGCCGAACTGAGCTACTCGCTGGACGCCGCGTGCCTGCTGGGCTTCCCTCGGCGCGACCTCACCGATGACGAGACCGAGGACACCCGGCATGGCCGGGCCCTGAAGCCGGCCGGCATCGACGGGACCTACGCCGCCACCGCACCCGACGGGCAGGTGATCGCGCTGTTGGAAGACGGGCCCAAGCGCACCAGCAGCGTCGTCGTGCTGCGCCCGGCGACACTCTAGCGCTGGCGCATTCCGATCCACGAAAGCCGCCTTTGACCGGTCGAGCCCGACCGGTCATCGGACGTGCTCCAGGTCATTGCGCGACAGATCTTGGAGTCATCTGAGCTGTCCGGAACTCGAGTGGTGTGACACCCGCGCGATGCCGGAAGAACCGAGTGAATGTGGTCGGTTCAGGGAAGCCCACGGCGCGGCCGACGGCTTGCACCGATGCGGTGTCGTGGACGAGCAGGCGTTTGGCCTCGAGTAACGCTCGCTGATCGACGAGCTGTTTGACCGTCAGGCCGGTGTTGCGTAATGCGCTGCGATTGATCGTGCGCGCCGAGTAGCCCAGTTGCCGGGCGTAGTCGCCGGTGTTCCTCGTGGAGGCAAAGTTGGCGTCGATCGCCGCGGTCAGAGCGCTGAAAAGGTCTTCTGACGTTCCATGTGCAGCGTTCTCCACCGGATCGGCGAGGGCAAGTTCGACTACCAGCATGCCCAGCATCCGGGCCAGGAGTTCTTCCTGCATGCTCGGTGGCAGTGAACGTGCTGCGGTTTCGATGAGGTCGTCGAGGCGGCGGCGGGCAGGAGACGCGTGCACAGCCGCCCGGGACCACAAAGACCGCGGTTGAACTGATCCACTCAGCGCGCGCGCTCGCTCGTCAAGCCGGGTGGGTTGAAATAGCACGATGGTCGCGGCGACATCCGCGTAGTCGATGGCCTTCAGCGTGTGTGACGCGATAACGGCGGACGACTGCCATTCCTGAACCTGGCCGGCACGCACCCAGAGCACGTCTCCCGGACTCAGCACGTACTCGACGAAATCCACGGTGTGGCGAAATGTTCCCGCGTCGCACACCACCAGCAGATCGAAGTCCACTCGCTGAGGCCGCAAGAACTGATCCGTCATCGGCCGGGCACGTAACCGCAATTCGCTGAGAGACATCACTTCGATCGAAAGCCGACTCGTCGAGTAACGGACGTTCAAGATGCTCGAATGTCCAATTTTGTTCATCGTATGACCTCGAATCACCATGACAATGCCTTCGGTGGGCCCAAGGATAGGTTCAATATCGTTGTCACAGATTGAGGATCCATGAACTATCCGTCGCTCGCCGTCACCGGATCGACCGGTCATCTCGGCGGGATCGTCGCTCGTCGGCTCGCGAACGAAGGGGCTGCGCTGCGGCTGCTCTCCCGCAATCCGCAGAAGGCTCCCGCACTCGGGGGTGCAGTAGCGGTCCAGAGCTCATATGCCGACGACGACGTCACGCGTGCCAGTTTGGTCGGCGTCGATGTTCTGTTCATGGTGTCGGGCGCCGAGAAGGCCGACCGCCTCGATCAGCATCGGGCGTTCATCGATGCGGCGGTCTCCGCCGGCGTCCGTCACATCGTCTACACCTCGTTCGCCGGCGCAGCGAGTGATGCCGTCTTCACCTTGGCGCGTGACCACTGGGGCACCGAGCAGTACATCCGCGCCAGCGGTATGTCGTATACGTTTCTTCGGAACAACTTTTACGCAGACGTGCTCCCGGAGTTCGTGGGTGAGGACGACGTCCTGCGAGGTCCCGCCGGAGACGGGCGGCTGGCTCCTGTCACGCGTGCTGACGTAGCTCGTGTTGCCGCAACTGTGGTCAAAGAGCCGGCCGCACACGCCGACGCGACCTATACCCTCACAGGTCCGGAAGCACTGACGTTGACTGAGGTCACCCGGATCATCTCTGAGGTCTCGGGACGCTCGGTGACCTACCACAATGAGACGATAGAAGAAGCCTATGCGTCACGCCGACGACTCTGGAACGTTCCACAGTGGCAGTACGACGCCTGGGTATCGACCTACACTGCAATCGCCGCCGGCGATCTCGCCGACGTCACCAACGACGTCCGCGCGGTGACCGGACATGCTCCCGAGAGTCTGCGCCAGTATCTGCAAACCTCCACTTGAGGCGAAAGTCGTTCTCTGACAAATGCACTCGAGCTGCAGCTCGTCGGACGTCAGTCAGGGCTGCACCGGAGCCGGCGGGGGAAGCGCTCGCTTGACGACCTTGCCTGTCGGATTCCGCGGCAATTCATCCAGGAAGACAACGTCTCTGGGGACTTTGAAGCGGGCGAGATTGGCTTTGACGTGGTCGCGGACCTCCTGGGGCGTCAGGTGCACGCCGGGTGCGGGCACCACATAGGCCCGCAGTCGCGCTCCGTATTCCTCGTCAGCCACTCCGATGACCGCTGCCTCCACGACGCCGGGATGTGCGGTGAGGGTTTCCTCCACTTCGGCCGGATAGATGTTCTCTCCGCCGGAGACGATCATGTCGTCGTCACGGCCGTCGATGAACAGTAGGCCGGTCTCATCCAGATGGCCGACGTCACCGCTGGACATCAGGCCGTTGATGGTGTTTTTGGTCCGGCCATCGGTGTATCCCGTGAACTGGAACGAGTTTCCGACGAAGATGCGGCCAGTTACGCCGGGCCCCAGCAGTTCACCGTTGTCACCGCGAATCTCCACCCGCGCTCCGCGAACAACCGAACCGACACTGCCAGGCTCTCGCTTCAGCTCGTCGGGTGTGGCGATCGTCGCGTAGGCCACCTCAGTAGAGCCGTAGAGGTTGTAGAGCACCGGGCCGAATGCTGCCGTCGCGCGCAGGCACAACGATGATCCCAGCTGCGAGCCCGCCACGAAGATGATGCGCAGATGCGAAAGATTATGAGATTCAAGAGGATTGGGCTCGGTGTCCAGCAGGCGTTGCAGCATGACTGGCGCGACGATCATCGCGGTAACACGATGACCTTCCAGGCTGTCCAGCGTGGCGCGAGCATCGAATCGCCGACGGATGATCAGGGTGGAGCCCATCATCAGCGCCAGGATGGCATGGCTGAAGCCGAGGGCGTGGAAGATCGGCACGCAGCATTCGGTGACCTGCCGCCCGCGGAACGGCACTTTGTCCAGCAGGCCGCCGATCGGACTCAGTGACCGTGGGTCGGGCCGTTGTGCCCCTTTCGGCGTACCCGTGGTGCCACTGGTCAGAATGACGACACCGGCGTGCTTGCGTGGTGCCGGTACGACCCGGGGGTCACCCGATTCGACGAGATATTCGAGGGTGTCCGGTCGGGCCTCGTCGACCCAGGTCCGCCACTTGCCGAAGGTGAGTCGGTCGAGACCGTCAACGTGGTCGGTGTATTCGTCGTCGTGGACGAGCAGATCTATCTTTTCCCGTTCGACGACGGCCGCGACTTGAGGGCCTGCGAAGTCGTAGTTGAGCAATACGATCCGGACGCCACATTTGGCTGCGGCGAACAGCGCGTCCAGCAGTCCGCGATGGTTACGGCACATGATGCCGACGGAGTGTTCGGCGCGGAGGCCTTGTGCTCTCCAGGCGTTGGCGACGGCATTGGAACGCGCGTCGATTTCGTTGTAGGTCAAGGGACCGCGTTCGTCGATCAGTCCGGTACGGTCACCGTGCCGTAGGGCGGCGATGGTGGTGACGGCTCCAGTGGCGCCGTAACTGTGGATCGCACGGACGGCCGATGCTGCGGCACGGGGCGCCACCGGCCCGAGTACGCCGGCATGCAGACAGGCGAAGAGGGCCCGTACTTCCTCGGCGGTCCGGTTGGTCTTGTCAGTCAACACTATTGAGATCACCTGCCAGTCGTCGGTGATACCGTGCCCGGGCGGCCGGATCAGCCTGAGTGAAGGCAGAATCCAGGCCCACGATGCGGTCCAGGCGCTGACGTACCTGATACGGCAGCAGGTTTCGCACCGCGACAACGGTATTGAGGGAGGGTGGCACCGACACTCGCGTCCGCTTCGTCGCCACCACGGATGTGATCGCCTGTGCGATGTCTTCGGGAGCAACGGCGGCGAACCGCTCCATCCACCGCGGGTAGTGCGCGCCCCCCGACAGCTCTGTGCGCACGACACCGGGAAGGACGACGGCCACATGAATCCCATTGCTGGAAAACTCTTTTGCCAGGGATTCGGTGAGCATCACCACGGCGGCCTTGGTGGCGCAGTACGTGGCGATGGCGGGCGCTCCGAACAGACCCGCGAGCGAAGCGACGTTGACGATGCTGCCATGCCGGCCGTTCTGCCGGAAATGGTTGGCCGCGAGCCGCGTTCCCGTGATCACGCCGCGCAGATTGATGGCGACCATGCGGTCGGTCATGATGTCGTCTTCGTCGAGAAACGCGCCGGTCGGCATGATGCCGGCGTTGTTGACGACGACGTCGAGCCCGCCCATCGCGGTACTGGCTCGGTCGAGGAAATCGCCGAACGATGCGCCGCTGGTGACGTCCAAGGGCAGTCCAACGGCCAAGGGATCGAGCTCTGCGGCGACATCACGGCATTGCTCTGCGTCAAGATCTCCTATAGCGACGCGTGCCCCCGCGGCGAGGAACGCCGCAGCGGTGGCCCGGCCGATACCGCGAGCCCCGCCGGTGATGGCGACTTTTCGTGCGTTCATGTACATCGTCCATTCATCTCATGCGGTCTGGGCATCGCGGACAGTTCCGACCAAGTTCCGCAAGGTTGCGAAAAGCAGGTCCGGGGCATCGATCTGGGGGCAATGACCGGCGCGGTCGAGCATCTTCAGTTGTGCCCCGGGGATTGCGGCTGCGATTCGACGCGACGCCGCGAGCGCCACGATCGGGTCAGCGCGGCCATGCACGACAGT
Organism: Mycobacterium sp. SM3041; assembly: GCF_039668335.1. Taxonomy (NCBI): domain Bacteria; kingdom Bacillati; phylum Actinomycetota; class Actinomycetes; order Mycobacteriales; family Mycobacteriaceae; genus Mycobacterium; species Mycobacterium sp. SM3041. Next base: position 80,625 of record NZ_JAYXBQ010000021.1, read on the forward strand.
CGCGGCGCACCGCACCGCCGGCACGCCGCGGAGGGCATTCACTTCTGTGACGACTTCCCGGGCCAGTGCCAACAGCTGCAGGCGATCACCACGCCGCTCGAGCTGGTCGGTCAACAGCCGGATCATCGCGGGGTCGACCGGTGACCGCCTGTCGCCGTACAGGGCGAATCTGGCGATAGTGGCTGATACCCAGCGTCGGATGGCCGCCGGTGCCGGGACCATACCCAGCCAATCCAAGCGCCGGCCCGCGGCAAAGGCGGCCACGTGGCCCAGGGGAGTCCAACCGAAACCGGCCGCGTTCACCGGCATCACTGCTCCGACGCAGTCATCGGCACGCGCGGCGGCTGCGCGCACCGCCAGCAGTCCGCCGAGCGAGTTGCCGACGACCACGACCGGCGCCTGGCTGCTGTGCACCTCGATCAGTTCGTTCACGAAGCTGTCGAGCTGCGGTAGCCGCGGACCCGTTTGAAACGGGTCCGCGGCACCGAATCCCGGTAGATCAGCTGCCACCGCGGGGATTCCGGCTGCCGCGCAGCGTTGCAGCATGCCCTGCCACGAACCGGCCGGGTGCGCAAAGCCATGCAACAGAACCACTTTCGGCCCTGTCCCCGCGACAGACAGTTCACGCGTCCGGTATCCCGCATAGGCCGCTGTGCCTACCGTCACCATCCGGCTAGGCTCCGGTGGCCCAGTTGTCGAAATGTCCGGGCAGTTCGTCGAGGTGCCAAGGGCCGTCGACCTCGACGGTTTCCTCGATCGTCCAGCCCTGCAGCCGTGAGACGGCGCCACCCTGAACCGCGAGCACATGACCGGTCAGCGGGCACTTTTCGCTCGCCAGGTAGGCCATGATCGGGGCGATGTTGGCCGGGCTGAAGGCATCGAACTCGCCTTCGGGCACCTCTTCGGCGAAGATCGCGCCCATGCCGGGGGTGGCCAGGGTCAGGCGCGTCCGGGCAACCGGCGCAATGGCATTGACCCGCACTCCGTAGCGCTCGAGTTCCTCGGCTGCGACGAGTGTCAGCGCGGCGATACCGGCCTTGGCCGCACCGTAATTCGCCTGGCCGGCGAGCACCGAGAACGTACCGGATGCCGAGGCCGTGTTGATCACCGCCGCGTTGGGCTGGTCGCCTGCCTTGGACCGGTCCTTCCAGTGAACAGCGGCATGGTGCAGCGTGTTGAAATGCCCCTTGAGGTGTACGGCGATGACGGCGTCGAACTGACTTTCGTCCAGCCCGGCGATGAAGCCGTCCCGCAGGATCCCCGCATTGTTCACGAGGATGTCCAGGCCGCCGAATTCCGCGATCGCCTGATCGACAAGTGCTTTGGCCTCGTTCCAGTCCGCGACGCTGCTGGTGTTGGCAACGGCCTGGCCGCCGCGCGCCAGGATTTCGTCCACAACGGTTTGCGCCGGCCCGCTGTCGGACCCGCTGCCGTCGTTGCCGCCGCCGGCGTCGTTGACCACGACCTTCGCCCCTTCGGCTGCCAGCAACAGTGCGTGCTCACGGCCGATACCCCGTCCCGCACCGGTGACGATGGCAACCCGATCATCGAAGCGTCCCATATCAACTCACCAATCCGGCAAGGTTGTTCAGCGAAGCCTCGAGCTCCTTCTTGGAGGCACGTTCGATCGCGCCACCGATGGCGCCGACCATCATCTGGCTGATGAACTCGGCGTCGATGGTCACCGCCGAGCCGTCGCCCTTCGGCTCGACCGTCGCGGTGAGGCTGACCTTGGCGCCGGCCATGCCGTTGCCCGACACCGTGAATGATGTTGGTGGGTCGTACTTGTCGACGGTCTGCGTGATGGTGTTCGCCATTCCCATGATGGTGAGCACCGCGGTCATCTGAGCGCCCTGCGACATCTCGGCGGGGGGCTCGTCTTTCCAGCGGGTGTGCAGGGTGTTCCACTCCTCGTTACGCCGCGGGTCGGCGAGCACTGCCCAGATCTTCTCCGGCGGTGCGGCGATGTCCTTGGATGCCGTTGTACGTGCCATGTTTCGTTCTCCTTATCTTGTGGGTTTCAGCGGTCGGCGGGCCGGTATGCGGTGACCACCGCCGAACCGCCGAGTCCGATGTTGTGTTGCAGCGCGACCTTCGCGCCCGCGACCTGGCGTTGGTCGGCCTCGCCGCGCAATTGCCAGGTGAGTTCACTGCACTGCGCCAGTCCGGTGGCGCCCAGCGGATGTCCCTTGGAGATGAGACCGCCCGACGGGTTGACGACCCAACGCCCGCCGTAGGTGGTGTCGCCGGCGTCGACGAGCTTGTGTCCACCGCCGATGTCGCACAAACCGAGAGCTTCGTACGTCAACAGTTCGTTGGGTGCGAAGCAGTCGTGCAGCTCGATGACGTCGATGTCGTCGGGACCGAGCTGTGCCTGCTCGTAAACACGTTGCGCGGCAGTGCGGCTCATGTCCGCGCCGACCAGCGTGGCGAAGCTGCCGGACTCGAAGGTTCCGGCGACGTCCGTCACCAGCGCCTGGCCCACGATTTCGACGGCACGGCCGGCAAGGTCGTGATCGTTGACGAACCGTTCACTGGCCAGGACCACCGAGGCCGATCCGTCGGAGGTCGGAGAGCACATCGACCTCGTCATGCCCGCCGCCGGGTAGACCACCTTGTCGGCCTTTATCTGATCTTCTGAATACAGTTCCTGGAACTGCGCATACGGGTTGTTGACCGAGTGCCGATGGTTCTTCGCCGCGATCTTGACGAAATGGTCCGGGGTTGAGCCGTACATCTCGTTGTGCTCAAGGCCGGCTGCGCCGAACATCCATGGGGCGGGCGGGAAGTAGATCTCGCGGAGCTCGGCCATCGCCATGAGATGGCGCTGCATCGGCTGCTCGCGGTCCTCGTAGCCGTTCGTACCCAACGAGCCGGGGCTCATCTTCTCGAAGCCGAGCGCCAACGTGCAGTCGGCGATGCCGCCGCGAATAGCCTGCGCGGCAAGGAACAACGCGCTGGAGCCGGTCGAGCAGTTGCTGTTGACGTTGAAAATCGGGATCGCGGTGAGACCGAGTTCGTACACGGCGCGATGGCCGGCTGTCGATTCGCCGTAGCAGTAACCGGCATAGGCCTGTTCGATCAGGTCGTAGGAAATCCCGGCATCGGCAAGAGCTTTCGTCCCCGATTCATTGGCCATCGCCGGGTAATCCCAACCGGCCTTGCGACCGGGCTTCTCAAACTTCGTCATACCCACGCCGATGACGAAGACCTTGTTGCTCATGCGAATTCTGCCCTTCCGTCGGTGATCACGTACTTGCCCGGCTTTTCGTCGCCGGCAGTTTCGAATGCGTAGTGCTCGTCGTGGCGCCACACCGAGGTGGTGATGGTTTCCTTCGGCAGCGCAGGCTTGGACAGGCGTACCGCCAGTCTCTTCAGCCGGGTCGGATCATCAGGGCTGATGTTGGTCAGCAACGCATGTGAGGTGAACGCGATGGTGCACAGACCGTGGATGATGATCCCGGGAAGGCCCATGGCCTTGGCGAAGTCGTCGTCGAGATGAATCGGCATCGGATCGCCTGCGGGCTCGGCATACCGGAACGTCTGGTCCTCATCGAACTGCTGCACTGCGGTGAAATCCGGCCGGCGGGTCCGCAACAGTTCGGGGAATCCGTGCTCCGGACTGAAATCGCCTACGGTTCCGTCGAATTGGCCGCCCCGGAAGAATCCGACGAAGTACTGCTCATTGACCAGGTCGCCGCGGTCACTGCGAGTCTCGACCAGGGTCGTCACCACCGCGCCAGATTGCTTGCCGGTGATGCCGATCGGCTTGGCGCGGACGGTGAGCAGCTCACCCGGCTCGATCGGCCGGTGGATGCGGAAGTCATGTTCCCCGTGCAGCAATCGCATCATCAGGTCGTCCGGCACCACCGCGAGGGTGGCATCGGCCATCATCGCGGTGACCGGAACGACGGCGAAGACCGGCGGCGCGTAGGTGCCGTCCAGGTGAGCGGCAATCGGATCGTTCGTCGCCTTGGCGTAGGCGATGGTCTGCTCGGCTTCGACTTTGAATTCCTGTTCCTCGCCCCATCGGTCGAGGCGGTCCAGGTTGAATCCATCTGGAGTTGACATGCCGATGACGCTATTCACCGCCGGCGGCCATGCCGATGACCGAACAACTCAGATCAGTTGACCCAAACGCGCACGGACTATGGTTTGCGATTGTGACCGGAACACCCGCGAGCGATGTGCCTCATACCGTGCCGATCGGGCGTATCCAGGCGTTCGTCAGGTTTGCGCTGGCCAACGGCTGGGATGTATCCGCATTCATGCACCGGGCCGGTGTGTCTCCGATGTTGTTGGCCGAAGGCCGATCCCGGGTCACGACAGACCAGGCGACGATCTTCGTGCGTGAATTGTGGCGGGTAACTGATGACGAGCTCCTCGGCTTCGGCACCACCCCGGTGCCGCGCGGCACTTTCCGCCTGGTTTGTCATGCGCTGATCGGCACTGCCGCGGACCTGCGTGAGGGCTTGCAGCGGTTCGTGGAGTTCAATGGCGCATTGCCGGGTACCCCGCCGATACACGTCGAGTTCGGTCCCGAAGAGACGACGTTGTCGATCGATCTGAGTGCCGTCGACGGTCCCATCGATGTTCTCGTCGACGCGCTCCTGGCGATCACGCAGCGGTTTCTCGAATGGTCGATCAATGCGCCGCTGCCTCTGCACCGCATCGAGGTGCCGTATCCGAAGCCTGGCGACATCGACGACTATGACCTGATTTTCGGCGCGCCAGTCGTTTTCTCTGCACCGATGCCCGCGCTGGTGATCAACAGCAAGATCCTCGGCTCACCATTGGTGCGCACGCAGGAAGAAGTCGAGTCGTTCGTCCGCAATGCCCCGGCCGACTTTCTCGCCCGGCGCGATTACGCCACGTCGCTGTCGGACCGGGTACGGCACATGCTTCAGCGCGGACTCAACGGTCCGGGACCCAATACCGACGACATCGCCCGGGCGCTGGCGCTCAGCCCGCAGAGCGTGCGGCGCAAGCTGCGTGAGGAGGGAACGTCGATCCGTGAACTGCGCGAGACGGTCCTGCGCGATGCTGCGATAGCGGGTTTGGCCCGTGGCGACGAGTCGATTGCCGAAATTTCTGCGCGACTGGGCTTCTCGGAGCCGAGCGCGTTCACCAGGGCGTTTCGCCGATGGACCGGTAGCGCGCCCCGGTCATACCAGCCCCGGTAGGCGCGTTTCGGTCAAGCCATGTGATCGCCGCGGTCATGGCTGCGCAGCCCCGGTACGCCATAGCGTCCCTGACATGACTCAACAACATCGCTCGGGATGGATGGACAAGGATCTGGATGCGCTCGCCGACCTGGCGCGGCGCTTCTTCGAATCCGAATGTGCACCGCACGAGGCGCGCTGGGCAGAACAACATCACGTCGATCGCGATGTCTGGACGCGGGCCGGCGAGCTGGGACTGCTCTGCATGAGCATTCCCGAGGTCTACGGCGGCGGTGGCGGTACGTTTGCCCATGACGCGGTGGTCTCGATCGAACAAGTTCGGGCCCTGGCACCGAGCTTCGGCGGCATGCTGCACAGCGGCATCATCGCCCACTACATCAACTCCTACGGCACGGAAAGCCAGAAGCAGCAGTGGCTGCCCAAGATGGCTACCGGTGAAATCATCACCGCTATCGCCATGACAGAACCCGGTACGGGTTCCGACCTGCAGGCCATCAAGACGAAAGCCGTCAAGGACGGCGACAACTACCGCATCAGTGGCGCAAAGACTTTCATCTCCAACGGCTTGTTGGCCGATCTGGTGATCGTCGCGGCCAAGACCGACCCGGACAGCAGAGGCGTGGACAGCGTTTCGCTGATCGCTGTCGAAACCGATCGCGCCGGGTTCCGCCGTGGCCGCAACCTGCACAAGATCGGCCAGCACGGCCAGGACACCTGCGAGCTGTTCTTCGACGACGTCGAGGTGCCGCAGACCAACCTGATCGGGGACACCGAAGGCCTCGGGTTCATCCAACTGATGCAGCAACTGGCGCAAGAACGGCTCTTCCTGGCCGTCGCCGCGGCCGCGTCGATCGAGGTAGCGGTCAACCTGACGGTGGCGTACACCAAAGATCGTGAGGCGTTCGGGCGTCCGGTGTTCGGCTTTCAGAACAGCCAATTCGAGCTTGCCGAATGCGACACGCTCAAGACGGTGGCGTGGACCTTCCTCGATGACTGCATCGTCAAACACCTTGGGGGAGAACTCGATATCCCCATGGCAGCCAAGGCGAAGTGGTGGCTCACCGAGCAGCAGTGCCAGGTCATCGACCGGTGTATGCAGCTTTTCGGCGGCTACGGGTACATGTCCGAGTACCCCATCGCGCGGATGTACACCGACGCCCGGATCCAGAAGGTGTACGGCGGTACCAACGAGATCATGAAGACGATCATCGCGAAGGCACTGTGATGGCGGGACCACTCACCGGGCTGCGGGTCGTCGAGATCGCCGGCCTCGCGCCGGCCCCGTTCGGCTGCATGATTCTCGCCGATCTCGGGGCCGAGGTCTTGCGGGTCGAGCGCGCCACCGCCTCGGACGGACTGACACCGCCAGCGGGGCCGCTGGACCGCGGCAAATACAGCCTCGCCCTTGATCTGAAGAATCCGGACGACCGGGACCGCCTGTATGCGATCACCGACAACGCGGACGTCTTCGTCGAGGGATTCCGGCCCGGTGTCGCCGAACGCCTGGGACTCGGCCCGGCCGACATGAGTAGCCGGAACCCTCGCATCGTGTACGCACGCATGACCGGATGGGGGCAGCAAGGTCCACTCGCACACACTGCCGGTCACGACATCAACTACATTGCCTTGTCCGGGGTACTCGAACTGGTTGGCCGTGCCGACGAACGACCCGTGCCGCCGGGCAACATTGTCGGTGACTTCGCCGGTGGTGGAATGCTCTTGGCCCTCGGCGTCATCGCGGCGCTGTACGAACGCTCACAGTCGGGCATCGGCCAGATCATCGACGCGGCGATGGTCGATGGTGCGGCCCTCTACACCGCGTTCATGCACGGCCTGCATGCCAACGGCCTTTGGAACCAACCACGGGGCCACAACATGCTCGATGGCGGCGCACCGTTCTACGACACCTACGAATGTGCCGACGGGCGTCATGTCGCGGTCGGTTGTGTGGAGTATCCGTTCTATCTGCAGATGCTCGAACGCCTTGGTGTCGATGACCCGGATCTGCCGTTTCAGCTCGACACCACCGGCTGGGCTGAGCTCAGGGCTCGCATCGCCGCAAAGTTCAAGCAGCGCAGCCGCGATGAGTGGGCCGAGCACTTCGCAGACAGCGATGCCTGCGTCACGCCGGTCCTGTCGCCGTGGGAAGCCCACGAACATCCGCACAACCAGGCACGTGGCGCCTACCTGGAGATCGACGGTCTTCGCCAGCCCGCCCCGGCGCCGCGATTCAGCCGCACCGCCGCCGGAGTTCCGGCGCCGATGTCGACCGAAACGTCAGATGTCGAACAGCTCCTCAGCAGGTGGAGCGTCGCCGCGTCGAGTGCTCATGTCGGCAGCTGAAACGACTGCTCGCACAATCCGGTCGGGGCCGCACGCCGGCGGCGTCGTACCGGAGCTGGCACGTCGACTCCGAGACGCTCAGGGCGAGTGGGAAGCGATGGGTACCCGGGGCCGGGCCTCGTGGTTGCTGCGATACCGGGACTGGTTGTTCGACAACCAGTTTGAGATCGTGACGGCGATCCAGGACGAAACACACAAGGTTCGGTCGGAGGCAGCTCTCGAAATCGCCTATGCCGCTGAGGCGATCAACTACTACCGCGGCCAGGCCCATCGGATTCTCGCCGACGAGCATCCCCGGCCGCGGTCGCTCATCACCGTCAACAAGCGAATTCAGCACCGCTACCGTCCCTATCCGCTCGTCGGGGTGATCACGCCTTGGAACTTCCCGATTGCCCTGGCGATGATGGACGCGGTGCCCGCGCTGGCCGCCGGTGCCGCGGTCATCGTCAAGCCATCCGAATTCACCACCGTCGCCACCCGATTCGTGATCGATGGATGGAATGAGATCGGTGCACCTGCCGTACTGGCCTGCGCCCCCGGAGACGCAGGCGCGGGCGCAGCGGTGGTCGACCACGTGGACTACGTCCAATTCACCGGCTCGTGTGCGACGGGGAAGCTCGTTGCCGCTGCTGCAGCGCAGCGTCTGATCCCGTGCAGCCTGGAACTCGGCGGAAAGGATGCGATGCTGGTGTTGGCCGACGCCGACCTTGGCCGTGCTGCTCGGGGCGCCGTGTTCGGCGCGTTCTACAACACCGGACAGGCCTGCGTATCGGTCGAACGCGTATACGTCGTCGACGCGGTGTACGACGAATTCGTCCGGCGCGTACTCGACGAAACGGCACGGCTGCGTCACGGCGTCGAGGGGGAAAATGCCCGCGCCATCGACATCGGTCCGATGATCAATGAAGCACAGCTGGCGATCGTCGAGCGGCACGTCACCGATGCCTGTGCCCGTGGCGCCACAGTGTTGACCGGGGGAAGCCGCACAGAGGAAACCCTGTTCTTCGCGCCCACGGTGCTGACGGATGTCGACCACTCGATGCTGTGCATGACCGAGGAGACGTTCGGTCCGTTGCTGCCCATCATGCGGGTCAGTGGCGAGATGGAAGCCATCCGGCTGGCCAATGATTCGCGTTACGGTTTGTCGGCCAGCGTCTGGACGCGCGACCGCGCCCGCGGAAGACGGGTGGCGGACCGGCTCGAGGTCGGAGCGGTGAACATCAACGACGTGTTGACCAACGTCGCGGCGTTTCCCGCAGCCATGACCGGTCGTAAGGAATCGGGGATCGGTGGGCGGAACGGTGGCGCCGCGGGCATTCGCAAGTACTGCCGCGTTCAGACGACGATGTGGAATCGGGTTGATCTCCAGCATGATCCGCATTGGTTCCCGTATACGCCCGCACGGACCGCGATGGTCAAGGCCGTGCTACGAATCAGCGCCGGGCGGGGCCTGCTCCGCAAACTCGGCTGACTCGAGACTTCAGCTGTACTCAGGGCGCAGGATCGACGCGAGGGCCGTGAGCGGGATGTGCGGCTCGACAGTGCCACCGTCCATCGACCACTGCTGAAGCTGGTCGTACTGGATCGGTGAGTCGTGGCCGACCGGATAGTCCGGCATGTACAGGATCAACTCATCGGGCGTCAGTGCCCAGGCCCGGTAGCCGCCGGAGTACGGCTTGTCCGCTGTCCAGCGGTCGGGCGAGAACGGGTAGGCACCCGGTGCGTGCTGCCAGGCTGCTGCTCGGTCGAGGGCTTCGGAGATGAATTGCCCGGCCAGCGGGGGAATGGCGGCGCCGGGCTCCACTCCCGCCCTGACGATGTCGCTCAGCGCCAACTGTTTTCCGGTCGCCATGTCGAACGTGAAGGTGCGGTAGGCGTTGTTGATCCACGGTCCGTCCGCGTGATAGTCCTCGTGGAACACCACGCTGAGGGCGTTGCCGTGCCGGAATACCTGAAAATTCGATTCGCCCCAGCTGTCCTGAACCATCGAGGCGCCTTTGGCCCGCCAGTTGGTGTACAGGTCGCATAGGTACGGGCGAAGTATCGGGCCGGTAATGGGGTTGTCCACGAGATCACCCGGTACTGCCACCTTGATGTCGCGGGTCGCCTTGCGTTGCGAGAGCACCGACGTGTGGCAGTACTGGCCATCCCAGTCACCACCGAGTTCTCCGCAGAACGACGGCGCGGAGGCCGCCGACGTCGGCGCGGTGGCGATGGTGACGCCGATACCGATCACGGCTGCTGCCAAACGGTTTCCGAACATGTCAGCAGCTCCTAGGGCAGTTCGACCTTGCTTGCCAACCAACGCCCGTCCACCAGTTCCATCGTGATCTTCATGCGGCTGCGGTCGACGCGCGGGTCGGGGCGGGCAGTGTTGCTGACCGTTTGGTTGACCATCAACAACACGACCACCTTGTCTCGCGATACGGACTGGATCGCCGAATCGGTGACAACGCCGTGCGCCGTCGCTTTGTTGTCGATCAGCAATTGCCGAAGTTGCAGACTGGATTTGGTGTACATGTCCTTGAACTCGCCGGTTGCGCCGTTCAGCACCGTGGCGAAGTTCTGGTCGACGCTGTTCGAGTCGATGCTCGTCAACACCTGCGCGTACTCGATCGCCTTGTGCTGTGCTGCTTTCCCGGCCTCGGCCACTGCGTGCGCCTGCCAGAGCTGCCAACCGAGGAACCCGGCCAACCCGTATGCGCCGATGAATGTCGTCAGTATCAGGGTCCTGACGGTGCGGCGGCGCCACCGCTGCGGCGCGGCCGGTTCGGGCGAAGTGTCCTGCAGGACGTCAGTCGAATCCTGCTCTGCCACGGTGTCTTCGATATCGCCAGCATTGTCGACATCGCGGTCGTCATGGGTCGTCACTGTCATGATTGCTCCTCGGGCGTCAGTGCGGTGGTTCGATCGGCAGCGTCGGCCCGCCGTAGGGGGTGGGAATGGTGAAGCGGCCCTTGGGCGTCGGGTCCGCGGTCTGGCCCAGGTTGGCGCCTGGTGGGGGACCGGCGGTGTCGTCGCCGGCCGGTCGCGGAGCATTCTTGGCTCCCCGGATCAGCACTTCGGGATCGTCGTCCCGGCAGTAGGTGTGAAGGAACGGCTCGGGAAAGTCGGCCGCCGACGACACGCGTCGCGGGGTGCCGTAATCGCACACGTAGCGCGGGTAGATGTCGCCCGTCGCCCACAATCCGTTGTCGTGGAAGACGCTCGTGATGGCTCCGACTGTCGAGCCGCGATAGTTCGGAAAGAGTGCATTCAGTGCCGGAACCCGTACATACAGCAGTTGTGATGTCGTGACCAGATTGGCGAGCAGGCCCACCATGGTGTCGGAGTTGTCGTTGAAGAGGTTGTCAACCGACGACAGCAGTCCCGGTGTCTGGTCGAGGAGCTTCCGGTAACCGGGGTCCATCTTGTTGACGCCTGCCAGTACCTGGCCGGCGTTCCGCGATGTCGCGGACAGGCCCGCATCGACGTCGGCGAGCATCGTGAACACGACCCGGCTCGACTTGAGCAGACTCACCGTCTCGGGGAGTACCGAGTCGAGCGTGGACAGCAGGAAGGTGCCGCCATCGACGATGTCGCGGAGTTTGTCCGGGCCTGCTCCGCTCATGCTGAGCTCACGTTTGATGAGAGTCAGTTTGGCCGGATCAGTCTGGGCGAGAATCCCATTGGCGTCGGCGAGCAGCTCCGACAACGGGATCGGCGTGCTGGCCTGCCGCTGGCTGACGACGCTACCGTCGGCCAGGTAGGGCCCGTTGTTCGAGGCGGCCTGGAAGTCGATGTACTGCTCACCTGCCGCAGACAGCCCCGACACCCGCACATGACTCGATGCCGGGATCTTGATGTCCGAGTTGATCGTGGCGACGGCGCTGACACCCGACGGGGTGATCCGCAGTGACTCGATGCGCCCAACCGGTACGCCGCGCATGGCGATGTCCTGGTTGGGCAGCAGGCCGCCGGAATTGGGCAGCGCGATGGTGATCCGGTACGTGGAGATCGCCGGGTTGAACCGCAGCGCGCCGATCAACAGGTAGGCAGTCGCGAGCACGAACGTCAGGGCCAACGCCAGGCCGGAGATCCAGGTCCGCCGGCGGTGACCGGCGCGAACCATGTCGACGATCACGGTGCAGATCGTGTCGATCACCGCGGTGCCTCCTGGTCCGCCGGTCCAGTTGGTGGTGGCCGCGGATGGTCGTCGACGGCAGGTGGCAGGGGTGGGCCCACGGGTGTCCACTGGTTCTGGCCCATCGGGGTGTCCGGGCCTTGGCCCACGACGCGTTCCTGCAGTCGCCACAGCGCGTATTTGATCGATCCGACCAGCTTGGCCCAGTCGTAACGCTTGGGTCCGTGGAACGCCGGATCGCCCTTGAACCCAGCGTCCGGCATCGACCCCAGGACCAGTCGATCGATCGACGCCCGTACCGAGATCGAGTCGCTCGACGTGAGTTTGACGAACGGCGGCATCAGTCTGTTGAGGGCGGCGAGGCTCGTATTCGGGCTCTGCGCAACGTCATTCCACGCACCCGCGATGGTATTGGCGTCGCCGATGAGGCTGTGACCGCTGGTGTCGGTGCCCGCGATCGACGGGAACTTGGCCAGCTGGCGACTGGTGGCACCGACCTGTTCGATGACGTCGGCCAGTTGATCGGTGTTGGTGGACAACACTTCCGTGGCCGGGCCGGCGGCGGCCAGGATGTCGGTGATGGCCTGGTTCTTTTCGCTCATGCGGTCGGCGAGCCGGGCGGTCTCGGTCACTGCCGCGTCGACCTGGTCTGATCGGGCATTGAGCTTGGCCAGCAGTTCATTGGACTGGGCGATGAGGTTGCCCAGTGCCCGGCCCTGGTCGCCCGTCGCCTTTCCGGCACCGTTGACGAAGTTGGTGAAGTTGCGCACGGCGCCACCGTTGACGACCAACGCTGCTGTGCTGAGCACTGATTCGACCGTGGCGGCCGCTGTGGTGGATTGCAGGCCGATGGTGTCGCCACCCTTGAGCAGCGGCGCGGACGGGTCCAGCGGGGTGGGCGGCTTGATCGCGACGAAGACGTCGCCGAGCGGCGTTGCCGAGCGTAGTTCGGCGGTGCTGGTCATCGGTATCCGGACGCCGTCCATGATGCGCAGGGTCGTCACCGCGGTGTAGTTGCGCGCGGTCATCGATTCGAGTTGCCCCACATCGGCGCCGGCGAGCTTCACCTTGGCGTGCGCCGGGAGATTCAGCGCGTTGGAGAAGACGGCGGTGATCAGATAGCCGCCCGTGCCGATGCCCGGTGCCGGCAGCGGGAGGCTGCCCAGCCCACTCGTGGCACACGCAGTGGTGATCATCGCGGTGGTCACCGCGATGGCCAGCGCCCGTGTCGTGCGCCGCGTCGTCACTTCTGTCCCATCGCTGCGAGGCCGTCCAACACGTAGGTCAGGCCGAAGTCCGGGCCGTAATCCTGCAATGTGCCGGTACTGCAGCCCAATTGGCGTAGGTGCATGAGGTTGCACATCTCTTTGGGCAGCTGGCTCTCGGTCAGCAGCTTGTCGGCGAGTGCGTGCACGCGAATGGAGCCGTTGGTCTGGTCGACGGTGTTGTAGATGTTGTCCAGTGCCAGCGGCAGGACATCGAGCAGCTCGGACACCTCGCGCTGACGGTCGACCAGTGTCTTCACCGCGGTGTCGCCATTGATCACGCTCTGCTTCAGATGGTCGCGGTTCTGGTCGATGAGAGTTGTTGCCTGTGCGACGATCTGGTTGATCATGCGGCCGGTGGAACCCGATCCCAGATCCTCGTCGGCGAGCACCTGGGTCAGCTGACGGGTGGTGGATCCGAACTGGCGCACTTTGGCGTCATTGCGGGCAGCGGCATCGACCAACGAGCTGAGGTCGCGGATGATCGTGGTCAGTTGGTCTCCGGTCTGCGCGCCGCCGTCGGAGCTGAGTCGCAGTGCGTTCGAGAGTTCGTCGAGAGCAGCCTTGATCTTCTCGCCGTTGCCATCTGCGGTGCGGGCGCCGGCGTTGATGATGTCGGCCACCGGTCCGCCACCGTGGCCATCGCCCTTGAGCGATTTGGAAATCTTGTCGAGCATGTCGAGTACCCGGTCGAATGCGACTGGAGTCTTGGTTCGCTCGAGGCCGATCGTGTCGTGGTTCTGCAGCAGCGGCCCGCCGTGATAGGCAGGTGTCAGTTCGATCTGCCGGTCGGTGAGGATCGATGTGCTGATCGTGACGGCGTGGACGTCGGCGGGAATCTTGACGTTGCGGTCCACGGTGAACTCGACTTCGACGTAGCCGCCCCGCGGCGTGATCTTGGTGACCGTGCCGACCGGCATGCCGAGTACCGCGACGACGTTGTCGCGATAAAGCCCTGCCGCACTGTCGAATTGGGCGGTCACGGTCATCGTGTCGAGCCGGGACTTGATGTGGTACACCCCGAATCCGGCCGCGGCGAGGATTATTACGGCGATCGCGGCGACCAGTGTGATGGCTTTGCGCCTACCGGTGCTCATTTGCAGTCCTTGAAGTACTCGATCATGCCGAATTGCTTGGCGCGCCCACTGATCGCGCACATCCACGAGTCGATGGCGATTCCGTTGGGCAGATTCATCTCCACAACCGGGCCGTATCCGGTGGCGTTGGTCAGGCCACGCAGTGGCACCGGGGCAATCTGAAGCAGGTTGCGGAACAGGTCGTCGTGCTGGCCGATCATGTTGGTGAGCACATGCAGGTCGGCCAGCATCTTGCTCAGCATTGGCCGGTCGTTCACCACGATCTTCTCCAGTGTGTCGGCCAGACTGGCCAGCGCCGCGAGCATGGCGTGGAATGTGGCTCGGCGCTGGACGAATTGGCCGATCAGGTCCTGGCCCTGGTCGATGAGACTACCCAGGTTGCTCTGCTGAGCTCGGAGTGTGTTGGCCACCCGCTGGGTGCTCTTGAGCAGGGTGCCGAGTTGGTCGCGCCGGCCCGCGGTGATCGTCGACAGGGTGCGCAGGTTCGCCATGGCGGCGGGGATGACCGCCGGCAGACCGTCGAGCTGCGTGCCCAGGACGGCGAGCGACTGCGCGAACTGATCGGAGTCGACCTGATCGAACGTCGTGGTCGCATCTTGTAGTGCGGACTGCAGGTCGTACGGAACCTGGGTGCGGGCAAGGCTGATCGTCTTGTTCGGCAGTGCACCTTGGCCGTCGGGTGCCAGCTCCAGATAGCGGGACCCGAGGATCGTCATCACTTTGATGGCCGCTCTGGTGTCCCGGCCGAGCGGGATGTTGTCACGAATCTTGAACCCGGCCGTGACGTGGTCGCCGGCGAGCGCGATGTCGGAGACGGTCCCGACCTCGATTCCGGCGATGGTGACGGGGTTTCCGGGGCGCAGGGCCGCGGCCTGCGCGAATTCGGCTGTGTACCTGGTGTATCCGACGCCGAGCAGCTTGACGAACAGCGATGCCGCGACGAGCACACCGACCACGGCCAGCGCCATGATGCCCAGCCAAGTTCGGTTGTACGACTCCAGTGGACGGCGCCGGCGGCCGCGCCGATGCGGTGTGATGGTCGATGAGTCAGCCATTGGCCATGTTCCTGCACCTCGGGGTGTGCTGTCCCAGGTTCTGGGTGGTGATCGGGTGGTCATTGCCCGGAGTCGCGGCGTTGACGATGAAGGTGGTGATGTCGTTGAGCCCCGGGAAGAAACCGGTCGCGTTCAGGTCGCAGGCGTACGCGTTGCCATATGAGCCTTGCTCGACGAGCCGGGCCAGCCCCTTCAGCAGCAGCGGCAGGTTGTCGCCCATGAACGCCAACTGCGGTTCGATGTCGATCAAGTGGCTGGTGAACCCGGGTTCGCGGGTGATGAGCTGATCCAGGGCGGGGTAGACCTCATTCATCACCGTCGACAACCGGCGCGAGACCTGCGCGAACGACCCGATCGAACTCTGCAACTCCGGACGGCGCGCATCGAAATCGGCGACGACATTGTGGGCCTGGCGGAGTGTGTGGTCCAGCTCGTCGTTCTGGCGGGCGACGTTCGCGGTGACCTTGCTGAGGCTCGTGATCAGATCGCCGAGGGCCTGGTCGCGTCCGGACAGCGTTCGGGTGAGCGTCGAGGTCTGGTCGACGAGCTTGACGAGCGATCCCTGATCGCCCTGAAGCGATTGGATGACACCTTTGGTGAGGTCGTCGGCCTGCTTGGGATTCAGCAGGCTGAAAAGCGGTTCGAATCCGTTGAGCAGGGTGCCGACATCGAACGATGATTCGGTTCGCGCCAAGGGGATAACGCCTCCTGCCGGCAGGAGGTCGGTGGCGCCGGACTTGTCCAGGGAGAGTCCGAGGTAACGCTGCCCGATGATGTTCTGGTAGGTGACCGAGGCGATGGTGTTGCGGTACACATGTTGGTCGCTCTGCACGATGAACGCGACCCGTGCCTGTTTCCCGTCGAGGTCGATCTTCTCGACACGGCCCACGCGAACGCCGGCCATGCGCACGTCGTCACCTTCCCGCAAGCCGAAGACGTCGGTGAACACGGCCGCGTAACGCGTCGTCGAACCCGCCACGTCGCGGCGCAGCGTGGCGTACACGAGCCACGTCAGCACGGTCGCGACCGTCATGAAGATGGACAGCCCGATCAGTGGCCCACGGAACTTCATTTCTGCCCCTCTGCATTCATCGAGACGGTCATGCCGCGCACCACCGGACCGAGCAGCAGTTGGGTTGCCACGGATGCCGGACGCACCTGCCCGGTGAGCACGCCGAGTTGGCTCCGTTCTTGTTGGCTACCAACAGGACCCACGTTGCCGCCGTACGCCGCGGGTGCGGCCTCGGCGGGCAGCACGGGCGGCTGGGGGACCAGCGGTGCCGTCGCCGGAGGCATCGGCGGTGCGTCGTCGGGATCGGCGGTCCCGGGCACCCGGGGCGCCGGTCCCGTCCACCACGGGAGCGGTGGGTTCGGGTCTGCCAGATTGGGATTGGGGTTGATCAGCGGTGGGCCGACGGCGACGAGATTCCCATCTGGGCCGACGACCGTGCCCGGTGGCGGCGCGAGATCCTTTGGCGGCTGGTAATTCTGGGGCAGCAACACCTGGGGTAGGTCGGGCCGGACCGAAATCTCCGGCGCCGTGAAGCAGCTCGGACCCTTCAGCTGGCCGTATTGGGGACAGTCGGCCCGGGTATAGGTGTAGGTCGGCGTCAGCGACAGGTTGATCCGTATGTTTCCGGTATCGAAGTCCGGCAGCCAGACTTCTTCGAAGAACTTGTCGGACAGCGTCTTAACCCTGGCGAAGATGGGTTCGAACTTGTCGGCGTTGTTGGCGAACACGCCGAGGACGGGCGTGAGGTTGTGCGTGATCTGGATCAGCTGGTCGGTGTGGTTGTCGAGTGCCTGTCGCGTGGTGCCCAGTGTGTGCAGTGATCCGGCGAGCAATGTGCTGAGTTCTGCGCGCTTTTCGGCGAAGGTCTGCATGGGTTTGACCGCCTGATGGAGGGCGTCGACGAGTTCGGGAGCCGTCGACTGCAGGCCGCGCGTCGCGTCGACCAATGCCTGCACCGTCGACGGGCCGGCGTCGGTGGCAACAATGGCGTTGAGCTGGTCCAGTATCCGGCTGAGTTGGCCACCGGCGGCGAGCAACTTGCCACCGCGGTTCTCGGTGGCGGCGCCGACGGCGGCCAGGATGCCGGTGCTGTGGTCGTCGCGTCCGCGGGCCGTGGCCGCGAGAATATCGCGCAGCTTACTGATCGTGGTCTGGAAGATGACCGTCGGCAGCTCGGTGTCCTCGGGGACATGCGCGCCGTCGCGGATGGTGGTGCCGGCAGGCTGTTCGCCCGGCCGGTCGACGAGTTGCACCGAGGACACCGCGAAGACGTTGCTCGGCACCACGCGCGCGGTCACGGTGGCCGGAATGTCTTTGGCGTACTCGGGTTTCAGGTTGATGTGTACGTAGTTGGGTTTCCCGAACGCCGCGGGGTCGACGTCGTCGACGGTGCCGACCAGCAGCCCGTGATATTTGACGTCGGACTGCGCCGGCAGGCCGTCGCCGACGTTCACGAGGTCGGCGACCACCCGGACGTAGTCGTCGAGCCGGCCGGTGGACTTCAGCAGCATGGTCGTGGTGATCACGGCCATCACCAGCAATACCCCGGCCCCGCAGGTGAGTAGTTGTGCTTCGGAGGGGCCGCGGCCATCGGTATCCAGTGAATTCGCCATCTAGCCACCGAATCTCGCGCCGGCATCGATGCTCCACATCGCCATGGTGAGCAGCATGTTGAGGACGATCACCACGGTGATGCTGGCTCGCATGGCGTGCCCGGCGGCGACGCCGACCCCCTCGGGACCACCGCTGGCGTAGAAGCCGTAGTAGCACTGCACGGTGGAGGCGATCCAGACGAAGACCACGCATTTGATCACCGAGTAGACGATGTCCTTGCCGCTCAACATCATTGCGAAGTAGTGCGTGTAGGGGCCGAGGGAGCCGCCGCTGACGATTCCCGCGACGACCTGACAGGACACATAGGTGAACGCCAGGCATGCCACGTACAGCGGGATGACGGCGATGATCGCGGCCATCAGCCGGGTGGTGACCAGGAAGGGGATGGGCCGGATCGCTATCGAATCCAGCGCGTCGATCTCTTCGGCGATTCGCATCGCACCCAGTTGCGCGGTGAACCGGCAACCGGCCTGCATGGCGAACGCGAGTGCGGCCATGATCGGCGCGAGCTCTCGGGTGTTGACCAGCGAAGAGATGATGCCGGTGGCCGGGCCGAGGCCCAAGAGGTTGAGGAAGTTGTAGCCCTCGATCGCCACGAGTGCACCCGCGGTGACACCGAGCACGACTGCCACACCGGCGGTACCGCCGCCGACGACGATGGAGCCGTTGCCCCAGGCGATGTCCGAGAGCAGCCGCAGGAATTCCTTGCGGTATTGGCGCAGTACCGCGGGAACCGACACCACGGCCCGGATGAAGAAGACGAGCATGTGCCCCAAGCGGATAACCGGCTTGCTGGTTCTCTGGTAGGCACGCACGACGGGCCGGGCGATGGCCGGCATGTAGGTGGCGACGGTCATGTCACAGCCCCGCTCGTGGGAAGAGCATGTTGTACAGCTGACTGATGCCGACGTTGACGATCATCAGCACCAGGATCGCCTCCACCACAGCGGCATTCACCGAATCGGCCACGCCGGTCGGCCCACCCCTGGTGGACAGTCCCTTCTGGCAGGCGACGATAGCGACGATGGCGCCGTACGCGATGGCCTTGACCAGGGCCAGCACCATGTCTTCCGGGGTGGCGAACGACGAGAACGTCGCGACGAAGCTTCCGGGCGCGCCGTGCTGGAAATACACATTGAACAGGTAGCTCGCCAAAAACCCTACAAAGCAGGTGATTCCGGTGAGCGCGACACCGATGGTGACCGCGGCGGCGAAACGCGGGACCACGAGACGCCGGATCACCGAGACGCCCATGACCTCCATGGCGTCGGTCTCCTCACGCATCGTGCGGGATCCCAGATCGGCCGTGATGGCCGAGCCGACCGCCGACGCCATCATCACCGCGGCCACCAGGGATGCAGCCTGCCGAATGATGGCCAGGCCGCTGGCGGCCCCGGCGAGTGAGGTGGCGCCGACTTGATTGGCCAGCAGGGCGAATTGGATGGAGAGTGTCACTCCGATCGGAAGCGCCACCAAAATGGTTGGCAGAACGGCGGTTCCGGCCATGAAGGCGCCCTGCCGAAGGAACTCTCCCCATTGGAATCGGCCGGTGAACAAGTCGGCGAAGAAGTACTGGACGGTGCGCACACCGAGGACGTACTGGTCGCCGACCGTGGTGAGTGAGGCTCGGGGGTGCCGCTTCACGTACCCGGTGGTCCACTCACCGATGGCGGCGGCGCCCTCGGTCCTGTTGGCGTCGGTGGGAAGCCCTGCGTGGTACGTCGTCATCGACGCGGCGGCTGGTCGAGCGCGACAATCAGCAGTCTTTTAGTCATCAAATATTGATTGATGTCAATAATGATCGACACATCCTCTGCTGCTGTGGTGGGAACGGCGGTGGTCAGCGGCGGGGGAGTCGCCCTGGTCGGTCGTCGTGTCACGACAGGTCGACCTTGCTGGCGAGCCAGTGCCCGTTCACGTCTTGCATGGTCACGGTGACGCGGCTGCGGTCCAATTGCGGTGTGGGGGTGGTGGCGTTGCGTACCGACTGGTCGACGAACAGGATGACCTGAACTGTGTCTTTGGTCGCGGTCTTGACCGCGGCGTCGATGACGGTGCCTTGCGCAGCCGCCTTGTTCTCGACCAGCGCGCGCCGCAGTTGCCCGCCGGCTGCGGTGTACAGCCGCTTGAAGTCGCCGGTGGCACCGTTGTTGACGGCGGTGAAGCTCTGGTCGATCCGGTTCGGATCGACCGTGGTCAGATTCAGTGTGAACGCCTTGGCGGCGTCCAGTGCGGCGGCTGCGGCGGCGTTGACCTGATGTTGCTGGAACAGTAGCCAGCCCTCGTAACCCGCGGCGCCCAGCGCGGTCGCGAGCGCGAGGGCGGCAAGCCGTCGCCGTGTGGTGGAGCCGCGGATCTGCGCTCGCGCGGACTCGGCGTCTGTGCTCTCAGAAGCGTCGTCTGGAGATTTCGTCATGAGCAATTCGCCCTTCGTCTTGCTGCGAAACAACGGGGCCGGACCGAACGGCGTCGGGCCGCAGTGCCACGAATTAGTACACAACAGCGATCCAATGTCAATTAGCTGCTTTAATGATCTGAGGCGAGTCGAGTCGCTCCGCTGCGGCGGTGTGATCCAATGGATTCGAGCTTTCAGGCATGCAGGAGTAGGTGAATGAAGACGACCGAGGCACCGGCAAAGCGCACTCGTGGTCGGCCGCCCGGCGGTGGCAATTCTGCTGATCAGTCGTGCGAGGCGCTCTTGGACGCGGCGGAGCGGTCGTTGCTGGAGCGTGGGTATCGCGCGTCGACGATGGAGGTCATCGCAGCGGAGGCCGGCTACACCCGGACGATGGTCTATCGCCACTTCGCCACCCGCGACGAGTTGATGGATGCGGTGCTGATGCGCCGGACGGCGCAATTGGTGGCGAGATTGGTGAAGCGCCAAGCCAGGACGGCGGGTGCCGGCGCCAAGATCGTCGAGGCCATCGTCGAGTTCGTCACCGGGATGGCGCAGGACCCGGTGTACATGATCCTCACCGATCGAAGCGATCGCGAGAACATCGCGAGTCTTCCCGCTCGCGAATCTCTGGTCGCCGCAGTGGAGGCGCTCCTCATGGGCATTCAGCACGGCGGCGGAAAGCCGTTCCTGCGCAAGGGTCTACGCCCTATCGATGCCGCACACTTTGTCATCACCTCGACGCTGGCGCTGCTGTCGGGGCTGGTGCCCGGCGGTGACGACCCGGAGCAGATTCGGCGATACGTCCGGGTGTTCGTGCTGCCGGCGCTCATGACTGACGCGCCGCCTGTCGAGGCGGTGTTCGAGGTCGGGTAACCGCCGCCCAGGAGGCTCCGCATATTGCCGATCGGCACATTTACATACCGATCGGCATCGTTTATGGTCCGGCTTTGATCTGCGTCCACGTAAGATGCAACGCGTGACTGCAGGTGTGGAGGGGCCGGCCAGGCGACGTACGCAGGCCGAGCGCAGCGCCGCCATGCGCACTCGCCTGCTGGATGCCACGGTGGAATGCCTGGTCACCTACGGTTACTCCGGCACCACGACACAGCGGGTCGCCGAGATCGCGGGCGTCACGCGCGGTGCGCAGGTCCACCACTTCCGGTCGAAGGAAGACCTGGTGGCGGCCGCTGTCGAGCATCTGGCCGAGCAGCGCGTCCAGGCTGCGATCCGTGATCTCGGGCGGGTCGCGAACACTCCAGATGCAGTGTCGATGATGTTGGACTACCTGTGGGAGTCGCATCAAGGACCCATCTTTGTCGCCACGCTTGAACTTTGGGTGGCGGCGCGCACCGACCGGGTGCTGGCCGAACACATCGAGCGCGTCGAGCCCATCGTCATCGGGGCGCTGATCGGTGCACTGGCCCAATTGGTTCCGGACCGGGCCGCGCAGAAGGAACTGCGTGATCTCTCTTTCACTGCCATGGATGCGCTGCGGGGGATTCTGCTCTCGAGCTTTGTGGATCGCGATATGAAGCGGGCCAAGAAGCGCTGGGACCGCGTGTGTGCGCAGCTGCGCGGACTGCTCGACGAGGCTCTCGTCGCTGAAACGCTGAACGGCGAAATCTCTTCCTGACCAGTCCTTTTCGGGGCGTTTCGGGCATCTGACCGACCTTGGCCGCAATGGGTTCCGGCTGCCCTCTTGTAAAGATACAAACAGGTTGGTATGTTTCTGTCACCGCACAGAAAGAGAGGGTTCATGCCCAACAAGGTGTATGTGATCGGCGTCGGCATGACGAAGTTCGAGAAGCCCGGCGCTCGGCTCAATCCGGACGGGTCACCCTGGGACTACCCGGACATGGCTCGCGAGTCCGGCTCAAAGGCATTGGCAGACGCGGGAATTGACTACCGTGAGGTTCAAGAGGCGTACGTGGGATATGTCTACGGGGAGTCGACGTCAGGTCAGCGGGCGGTTTACGAGCTCGGCATGACCGGCATTCCGGTCGTCAACGTCAACAACAATTGCTCGACCGGGTCCACCGCGCTGTATCTCGCGGCACGGGCGGTGCGCAGCGGCCTGGCCGACTGCGCGCTGGCTCTCGGCTTCGAGAAGATGCAGCCCGGCTCGCTCGGCTCGACCTACGACGACCGCGAGCAGCCCATGGCGAAGCACTTCCTGGCACTGGCGGAGATCTCCGAGGTGCTGTTCCCGCCGGCGCCGTGGATGTTCGGCGCGGCCGGTCGCGAGCACATGAAGCAATATGGTTCCACCGCTGAACATTTCGCCAAGATCGGGTACAAGAACCACAAGCATTCGGTCAACAACCCGTACGCGCAGTTCCAGGAGGAGTACTCCCTGGACGACATCCTGGGCGCGCGGATGATCTACGACCCGCTGACCAAGCTGCAGTGCTCGCCGACGTCGGACGGCTCCGGTGCGGCGATCCTCGCGAGTGAGGCATTCGTCGACAAGCACGGGTTGGCCGACCGCGCGGTGGAGATCGTCGGACAGGCGATGACCACCGACTTCGAGAACAGCTTCGACGGCACCTGTAAGGCGCTGATCGGCTACCACATGAATGTCGCTGCCGCACAGCAGGTTTACGAACAGGCCGGCCTGGGCGCCGAGGACTTCCAGGTGATCGAGCTGCACGACTGCTTCAGTGCCAACGAATTGTTGCTGTACGAAGCGCTGGGGCTGTGCGGCGAAGGTGAAGCCGCGAAGCTGATCGACAACGGTGACACCACCTACGGCGGACGTTGGGTGGTCAACCCTTCCGGCGGTCTCATCTCGAAGGGGCATCCGCTGGGCGCCACGGGCCTGGCGCAATGTGCCGAGCTCACCTGGCAGCTGCGCGGCACCGCCGACAAGCGTCAGGTCGAGAACGTCACGGCCGCGCTGCAGCACAACATCGGCCTGGGTGGGGCCGCCGTCGTCACCGCTTACCAGCGCGCCGAGCGCTGAACCGAAACATCAACGAACACAACACAACCGATCAACAAGAACTAGGAGTACAACCATGGGACACATCGAAGCCACCAAGCAGCTGTCGGCCAGCCCGGAGGCGCTGTGGTCGATCGTTTCGGATCTCTCCACCTGGGACAAGTGGTTCACCGTCCACGAGAAGTGGCTGAGCGACGTGCCCGCGACCGTCGCCCCGGGCACCACGCTGACCGCGAAGATCGTCATGCTCGGTATGGCCAACAAGATCGAATGGACGGTCCAGAAGATGGACGCCCCGACTTCGTTCGCGTTGTCCGGGACCGGCATGGCGGGTGTGAAGGCGCTCTTCGAGTTCACGGTGACGCCGTCTGGTGACGGTTCGGAGTTCAAGGTGGCCGGCGATTTCGAGGGTGCGCTGGTGAAGGGCGCGCTGGCCAAGGCCGTCGAGAAGGACGGCGCCAAGCAGCTCGACAAGACACTTGAGCAGCTCGATGCCCTCGCCACGGCGGCGGTCTGACGTGGTGGAGCCGGTAACCGAGTTCGACAACTCGGGACTGAATGTCTGGGCTGACCCGGAGACCTTCGAGGTCACCCGGGAACGAATCGCCGAGTACGCCGCGGCGACCAACGACCCCATCGAGGCGCACCGCAGCGGTGATATCGCGCCGCCGGTGTTCGCCATCGTGCCTGCGTTCGACGCGCTGATGGGACCCGTGATCGACGTCGTCCCGATCGAGATCTTCGGTCGAATCGTCCACGGCGAACAGGATTTTCACTTCCATCGTCCGATCCGTCCGGGAGACAAGCTGACGTCGCGGGCCCGGGTGATCGGGTACGACACCGTGGATTCGGGCGCGCGGGTGTCGATTCACCTGGAGTCCCGGGCACAGGACGGCGAGCTGGTCAATGAGCAATACCTGATCGGTTTCTTCCGCGGTGTCAACGCAGGCGCGGCGGTCGGAGAACAAGTGCCCGACCACAAGTTCGACACTGCGCTGCGCGACGGAGCACCGTTGGCCAAGGTCGTGCAGCACGTCGACGCCGACCAGACCTTCCGGTACGCGCCGGCTTCCGGTGATCCGATGCCGATCCACCTGGAGGAAGAGGTGGCCAGGGACGCCGGTCTGCCGGGCATCATCGCGCACGGTCTGTGCACCATGGCGTTCACCTCATGGGCGTTGCTCACCGAGGTCGGGGGATCGGATGTGAACCGGCTCAAGCGGTTTGCGGTGCGGTTCTCGAAGATGGTGCTGCCCGGTGACGATCTCGAGACCCGGATCTGGCAGACCGGAAGCAGCGCCGGTGAGACGACCTACGCGTTCGAGACCGCGCGCAATGGAGCAGCCGGCGAGGAATTCGCCATCACCGACGGCCTGGCCGTCTTCGCCGACTAATTGACTTGAAAGGACCTCAGACATGGGAGCTTTGGCAGGACGGATCGCCGTCATCACCGGCGCCGGGCGCGGCATCGGCCGCGAACACGCGCTGCTGTTCGCGCGGGAGGGGGCCAGCGTCGTCGTCAACGACCTCGGTGGGAGCAACTCCGGTGAGGGTGCCGATGCCGGACCGGCACAGGCCGTCGTCGACGAGATCGTCGCCGCCGGCGGAAAAGCCGTCGCCAACACCGACAACATCGCCACCTGGGATGGCGCGGCCGGCCTGATCGATCAGGCGGTCAACGAGTTCGGTGGTCTCGACATCGTGGTCAACAACGCCGGGATCCTGCGTGACGGTTTCATCCCGACGCTCGAGGAATCGCAGTGGGACGCTGTGGTTTCGGTGCACCTCAAGGGCCACTTCTCGGTGCTCCGGCACGCCGCCGCCTACTGGAAGGCGCAGAGCAAGGCCGGTAACCAGCCGAACGCCTCGGTCATCAACACGGCATCGGGGTCGGGCCTGACCATCCCCAACGCGGGCCAGGCGAACTACGGCGCGGCCAAGGCGGGTATCGCGGCGTTGACGTTGGTGGCGGCCGAAGAACTCGAGCGCTATGGCGTGCGGGCCAACGCCATCGCCCCCATCGCGCGCACCCGGCTCACGCTCGCCACCCCGGGCATGGGTGCCCTGATGGCCGAACCCGATGAGGGCGAGGTCGACCTGTTCAGCCCGGCGAACATCTCGCCGCTGGTGGCCTACCTGGCGACCGAGAAATGTCCCGTCACCGGAAAGGTTTTCGCGGTGCAGGGCGGTGCGATTTCCGAACTCGGCGGCTGGCACGACGTGTCGACCATCGAGACCGACGGCCTGTGGGAGATCGACGACATCGCGGCGAGGTTGTCATGATCGAGTGGTCTGAATCCGATGAACTCATTCGCGAGAGTGTCCGCGAGTTCATCGACAAGGAGATCGAGCCGCACCGGGACGGATTGGAGCGCGGCGAGATATCGCCATATCCGGTCGTGCGGAAACTGTTCAGCGAGTTCGGACTTGACGCGGTGGCCGCGGAAGCGATCAAGACCATGCTGGACAAGGAACGGACCAAAGCGGAAGCGATTGCCGCGGGGGATACCACACCGGAGAAGCGCTCGGCCGGCGCCATGGGCGATCTCGGTGGTCAGATTTCGATGGCCGCGGTGCTGGTGTCCGAGATCGCCGGGGTCAGTATCGGTCTGCTGAGCACCGTCGGCGTCAGTCTGGGATTGGGCGCGGCCACCATCGCCAGCCGCGGCACCTTGGCGCAGAAGGAACGCTGGCTGCCCGAGCTGGTGACGCTGGAGAAGATCGCGTGCTGGGCGATCACCGAACCGGATGCCGGCTCAGATGCGTTCGGCGGCATGAAGACCTACGTCAAGCGTGATGGGGCCGACTACATCCTCAACGGCCAGAAGACGTTCATCACCAACGGCCCCGATGCCGACGTGCTGATCGTGTACGCCAAGTTGGATGAAGGCCATCCCGATGCCGATCGCCGCAACCGCAAGGTGCTGACATTCGTCCTCGAGGCGGGGATGCCGGGGCTGACGCAGGGCAAGGCTTTCAAGAAGATGGGCATGATGTCCTCGCCGACGGGCGAGCTGTTCTTCGACAACGTGCGCATCACGCCGGACCGTCTGCTCGGCGAGACCGAAGACCACGGCGGCGGCGACGGGCGGGAAAGCGCCCGGGCGAATTTCGTCGCCGAACGGCTCGGCGTCGCGCTGATGGCGTTGGGCATCATCAACGAATGCCACCGGCGTTGCCTCGACTACGCCAGGACCCGCACGCTCTGGGGCCAGAACATCGGGCAGTTCCAGCTGATCCAGCTCAAGCTGGCCAAGATGGAGATCGCCCGAATCAACGTGCAGAACATGGTGTTCCAGACACTGGAGAAGGTGCAGGCCGGCAAGATTCCATCGCTGTCGGAGGCGTCCGCGGTCAAGCTGTACTCGTCGGAGGTCGCGACCGAGGTGGCCATGGACGCCGTGCAGCTGTTCGGTGGCAACGGTTACATGGCCGAGTACCGCGTGGAACAACTCGCCCGGGATGCCAAGTCGCTGATGATCTATGCGGGCAGCAATGAGGTCCAGGTGACCCACATTGCGAAGGGGCTGCTCGCCGGATGAGAACCGCGGCCCCACTCACCATGATGGCGATTGTCGATCGGCTGGCAGCGAACTCGGCTGCACGCATGACTTTCGGTGTCGCCCTGCGGCTGCTGACCGCCAACCCGTGGTTGATCACCCGGCTGCGGCCGGCCGCGAACACCGCGATCGTCGGCCTCAGCCCCGTGGTCGCCGGAACCCGGGTCGAGCCGGTCGACGCGCCACTGCGTGGTGAGTGGGTCCGCGCTCCGGGCGCCCGCGACGACGCAGGCGTCGTGCTGGTGCTCCACGGCAGCGGCTACCTGATCTGCTCACCGCGC
This sequence comes from Mycobacterium sp. SM3041, assembly GCF_039668335.1. Lineage (NCBI taxonomy): Bacteria > Bacillati > Actinomycetota > Actinomycetes > Mycobacteriales > Mycobacteriaceae > Mycobacterium > Mycobacterium sp. SM3041. Next base: position 107,497 of record NZ_JAYXBQ010000021.1, read on the forward strand.
ACACATCGCGGGTTCGCGTCGTACGTCTCGCAGCATTCGGGGCTGCCGGCCTTGGTCATCGGTTATCCGCTGGCTCCGGAGAACACCTTTCCCGCGGCCGAGGACGCGGCGATGGCCGCGTATCGGTGGCTACTGGTCCAGGGTTACGACCCACGCAAAGTGGTGATCGCCGGCGATTCGGCGGGTGGTCACCTCGCGGTGGCGACGGCCCTGCGGGCCAAGCGGGAAGGGCTACCGGCACCCGCGGCCCTGGCGTTGTGGGGCCCGTTGATCGACCCGGCCTACCGAGCGCCGATGGCTGACCCGAGGGTGCGCCGGCAGCCGTTCGACCCACGGGGAGCCGCCCGTGCCGTGGCGTTGTACGTGGGTGGCGCCGATATCGAGGACCCACGGCTGTGCCTGCTGAACGCTGACCTCGCGACCCTGCCGCCCATTCAATTGCACTATGGCACAAGGGAAGTGATGCGTGCCGATGCCGAGGCGTTCGCTGCCCGGGTCGTGGCCGCCGGGGGCCACTGCGAGCAACGCGTCTGGCCGGGACTGGCGCACGCCTATTGGATGTTTCCGCGCACCCGCGACGGAAGTCTGGACAGCATGACGGCAGGCGGTGAGTTTCTCCGGGCGGCCGTGACGCAGCCCGGCCGGCCCGTGGCACAGGACTGAAGGACGTGATGACACAGCTACTGGATCAGGTGCGCGATGTGGTCGAGGCCGCCATCGTGTTGCAGCGCAGGGGATTGGTGGACATCTGTCGACCGCTGGACGCGATAGCCGCGTCCCGGGGCCTGCGGCGCTACGGGTCGTTCGGTGGGTTGGTGGGACACGTCGCATCGCGTTACGGCGATGCCCCGGCTCTCACCGATGAGGACGGCACGCTGAGCTTCGCCGACCTGGAAGCGACGTCCAACGGATTGGCGCGGGGCCTCGCCGGCCGCGGGATCGGGGCAGGCGCCGTGATCGGCCTGATCGCGCGGAACCATCGCGCGCTGCTCCTGTCGCTCTTCGCGGCCGGAAAGATCGGCGCCAGAGTCGTTCTGCTCAACACCGGGTTCGCGGGGCCGCAACTCGCCGACGTCTGCAAGCGCGAGAACGTCACCGCGGTCATCGCCGACGACGAGTTCACCGACCTGATCGACGTCCTGCCGTTCGAGGTCGACCGCATCGGCTGGCCCGGCGTGAGCGGCCTGGCGGCACTCGCTGCGGGCCGGTCGACGGCACCGGTGCCCGCGCCGGCCTCGGTCGGCGGCATGGTGCTGCTCACCAGTGGCACCACCGGCACCCCGAAAGGTGCGCCGCGGAACAAGGTCAGCCCGCTGCAGTCCGCGCAGCTACTGGACCGGATCCCGTGGCCATCCGGTGGTGCCTACTACGTCGCCGCCCCGATGTTCCATGCCACTGGATTGGCCACCTGCTCTTTGGGTTTGGCGCTCGGGAACCGCGTCGTGCTCGCGCGCCGATTCGATCCTGAGGCGACGCTCGCGGCGATCGAACGCCACCGGGTGGGAGCGCTCATCGTCGTGCCCACGATGCTGACCCGGATTCTCGACCTTGGCCCCGAGGTCCTGGCGCGTCATGACACGTCGTCGCTGCGGGTCGTGTTCGCCGCGGGTTCGGCGCTGTCCCCGGATCTGTGCCGCCGCACCATGGACGCTTTCGGTGACGTGCTCTACAACCTCTACGGGTCGACGGAGGTCGCCGTCGCGGCGGTCGCCACCCCGAGCGAATTGCGCAGCGCTCCGGGCACTGTGGGGCGGCCGCCCGTCGGCTGCACCCTCGCCGCGTACGACGAGCAGCGCCGCCGGATCACCGAACCCGGCCGCAGCGGAACACTTTTCGTCTCCAGCGGCCTCAGCTTCGCCGGTTACACCGACGGCGGTAACAAGGAGTCCGTCGACGGCTTGCTGTCATCGGGTGACACCGGCCACTTCGACGAGAACGGATTGTGGTTCGTCGACGGCAGGGACGACGACATGATCGTGTCCGGCGGTGAGAACGTCTTCCCGTTGGAGGTCGAGAATCTGCTCGCCGGCCATCCCGCGGTGGTGGAAACCTCGGTCGTCGGCGTGGACGACGCCGAGTTCGGAAAGCGGTTGTGCGCGTTCGTGGTACGCCGCCCCGGCGCCGAACTCGACGCCGACGAGGTCAAGAGCTACGTCCGGGCCGGCCTCGCGCGGCACAAAGTGCCGCGCGATGTCGTGTTCGTCGACGTCCTGCCCCGCAACGAGACCGGCAAGGTGCTCAAGGCGCAATTGCAGAAGGCGATGGAGCGATGACCAAGAAGCACAACGACATTCGCGGCCGCGTGGTGGCGATCACCGGCGGTGCCAGGGGTATCGGACGCGCGACCGGCCTGGCGTTCCTGCGCGCCGGTGCGCGGGTCGCCCTCGGTGACGTCGACGTCGAGCTGGTCGAGAAGGCCGCCGCCGAATTCGCCGCCACCGGAGAGCAGGTCTGCGGACTACAGCTCGACGTCACGAGCCGGACATCGTTCGCGGACTTCCTCGACGACGTCGAGAGCCGGCTGGGCCGCGTCGATGTCCTGATCAACAACGCCGGCATCATGCCCACGGGGCTGTTCGCAGACGAGACCGACGAGATGACCGACCGCATGGTCGCCATCAACCTCGGAGGCGTGCTGAACGGATCGAAACAGGCCGCCATCCGGATGCGTGGGCGCGGCGGCCACATCGTGAACGTCGCCTCACTGGCCGGCGTCAGCGCGTTCCCCGGTCTCGCCACCTACTGCGCCACCAAGCATGCCGTCGTCGGATTCACCGAGACCCTGCACCTCGAACTCGCCGCCGCCGGCATCGCCGTCACCGCGGTGCTCCCGGGTGTCGTGCACACCGAGCTCTCGGCGGGCCACAGCGCCCCGCGGTGGATTCAGCCCATCAGCGAAGTGGAACCCGACGACGTGGCGGCGGCCATCGTCGAGGCCGTCACGCGAAGTAGGTCGAAAGTGGCTGTGCCGCAAGCACTCGGCGCGATGATCAAGATCCTGGGCGCGCTGCCGGACGGTGCCCGGCACTGGATTTCCCACGTCGCGCACTTCGACACCGCGTTCACCCACACCGACGCCGCGGTGCGCGCGGCGTACCACAGCAGACTCCAGCATTGACCGAAAGGCGCCAACGTTGACTTCAGCCACGGCCACCATCACGGTCTGTTCTCCGGCTGATGGCCGGGTCATCGATTCGATACCGGCGATGAGCGTCGAGGCGGTGGCCGCGGTGATCGCGGACCTCCGTGTCGAACAGGCCGGGTGGGCCGGCCTGTCGCCGCGAGTGCGGGCAGCGCATCTGCTGAAATACCGGGACTGGTTGCTGGACAACGAATGTCGGCTGGCGGTGATGCTGCAGCGCGAGACCGGCAAGCCATGGGCCGAGGCCAATCTCGAGATCCCGTACATCGTGGATGCGATCAACTACTACGCGCGGACCGCACCCGGATTGCTCGCAGACCGCACGCCGCCGCGCCACGGCATGATCGCGGCGACCAAACGCCAACTTCTGGTGCAGCGGCCGTACCCGGTCGTGGGCGTGATCACCCCGTGGAACTTCCCGCTGGGGCTGTCGCTGCTGGATGCCGTGCCCGCGTTGCTCGCCGGGGCCGCCGTGGTGGTCAAGCCCTCGGAGTTCACCCCGTTGACGGTGGCAGCGGCGGTTGACGGCTGGAAAGCCGTTGGTGCGCCGCGGGTTCTGGAGTGCGTGACCGGTGCCGCGGAGACCGGGGCGGCTGTCGTCGACAACGTCGACCACGTGCAGTTCACGGGGTCGACGCGAACCGGTAAGGCCATCGCGCATGCGGCTGCCGAGCGGTTGATTCCATGCGGTCTGGAACTCGGCGGCAAGGACGCGATGATCGTGCTCGACGACGCGGACGTGGCGCGGGCCGCGAATGCGGCGGTGTGGGGCGGCATGGCCAATTCGGGGCAGATGTGTACCTCGGTCGAACGGGTCTACGTGCAGGCGGATGTGTACGACGAGTTCGTCGGTCTCGTTGTCGAGAAGCTGAAAGCCTTGCGCGTGGGGGAGGACGATCAGCAATTCCGGTATGACGTGGGGCCGTTGGCCACCGAGGCGCAGCTGGCGATCGTGCAACAGCACGTGGACGATGCGGTGGCCCGCGGCGCCACGGTGCTGACCGGCGGCGCACGGGTCGAGAGCACCGGCTTCTTCGAGCCCACGGTCCTGGTCGAGGTCGACCACACCATGCTGTGTATGCAGCAGGAGACGTTCGGTCCGACGCTGCCGATCATGAAGGTGCGGGACGAAGACGAAGCGGTCCGGCTGGCCAACCACTCGGATTACGGGTTGTCGGCGACGGTGTTCTGCGGCAACAGAACTCGGGCGGAACGAGTCGCGCGCCGGCTCGATGTCGGCGCGGTGAACATCAACGACGTGTTCGGCAATCTGTTCACGCTGTCGTTGCCGCAGGGCGGCTGGAAGCAGTCCGGGCTGGGCCGCCGTAACGGCGCCGATGCCGTGCTCAAATACGCACGGCCGCAGGCGATCGTGTCCGCTCGTGTGCAACCGGACAGCGAGTTCATCTGGTACCCGTACACCGCCCTTCGTGGCGCGATCGTGCACCGCGTGGGGCGCCTTCTCGGTGCCCGCGACCTGCTTCGCAGACTCGGCTGACCGCCACAACGGCAGGCCGACAGGGCCACCTGGATCAGGCGACGACCCAGATCGCTTCCGCCGCCGGGCTCCCCAGATCGACGGTCGTCGTGTCGTCGTTCACAGCGTCGGCGGCCGTGACCGCCACCGAGATCATCCCGGCGAAGTCGCGCCGGGCCACCACGCGCAGATGCGAGTCGAGCGTGATCCCGACGCTGTCGAAGTACCGCAGCATCTCGGGGTCGTGATCGGAAATCCGGGCGACCGTGCCGGCGTCGCCGTCCGCGCACGCGGACAGCTGCCGGGCCGGGGGAGTCGGCACCTGGCCGTCGGCCGCGGGGATCGGGTCGCCGTGCGGGTCGCGGGTCGGGAAGCCGAGCTTGGCGTCGATGCGGTCCAGCATCCGGTCCGACACCGCGTGCTCGAGCACCTCGGCTTCGTCGTGCACCTCGTCCCAGCCGTAGCCGAGCTCGCGCACCAGGAACGTCTCCATCAAGCGGTGCCGGCGCACCATGGCCAGCGCCGCGCTGCGGCCGGTGTCGGTCAGCGTCACCGCGCCGTACTTCTCGTGGTGCACCAGGCCCTGATCGGCAAGCTTGCGAATCGACTCGGAGGCCGTCGACGCCGACACCCCGATGCGTTCTGCCAGCATCTTCGTGCTGACTTTCTCGCGCGACCACTCCTGCGCGGTCCAGATGACCTTGAGGTAGTCCTGGGCAACCGGGGATAGATCCGGCGGGTTGCCACCGTCTTCTGCAGGACTCACAGCACAAAGTTTAGGCAATCGTCACCTCATCCGGGGATCTCACGGTGCCTGCCGCGGCGGCGCGCCGTAGGCTTGCGGTCGTGCAACGCTGGCGTGGGCAGGACGAGATCCCCACGGATTGGGGCCGATGTGTGCTCACCATCGGAGTGTTCGATGGCGTACATCGTGGACATGCAGAACTGATCAGCCATGCGGTGAAGGCCGGCCGGTCTCGCGGCGTACCCACGGTGCTGATGACGTTCGATCCGCATCCGATGGAAGTGGTCCTCCCGGGCAGTCATCCCGCGCAGCTGACGACGCTGACCCGACGGGCCGAACTGGTCGAGGAACTAGGTGTCGACGTGTTCCTGGTGATGCCGTTCACCACCGACTTCATGAAGCTGACCCCCGAGCGGTACGTGCACGAGCTGCTCGTCGAGCGCCTGCACGTCCTCGAGGTCGTGGTCGGCGAAAACTTCACCTTCGGCAAGAAGGCCGGTGGCAACGTGCCGCTGCTGCGCAAGGCCGGCGAGCGCTTCGGCTTCGCGGTCGAGGGCATCTCGCTGGTGGCCGAGCACCACCAGGCCGAGACCGTCACCTTCTCGTCGACCTACATCCGGTCGTGCGTGGACGCCGGTGACATGGCCGCCGCGACCGAGGCCCTGGGCCGCCCGCACCGCGTCGAGGGCGTCGTCGTCCGGGGTGACGGCCGCGGTCGTGGGCTGGGCTTCCCGACCGCCAACGTCGCCCCGCCCATGCACTCGGCGATCCCGGCGGACGGCGTCTACGCCGCGTGGTTCACCGTCCTGGGGCACGGCCCGTCGGTCGGCACCGTGGCGCCGGGGGAGCGCTACCAGGCCGCGGTGTCGGTGGGTACCAATCCGACGTTCTCCGGGCGTACCCGCACCGTCGAGGCCTTCGTGCTCGACACCGAGGCGGACCTGTACGGACAGCACGTGGCGGTCGACTTCGTCTCGCGGATCCGCGGCCAGGAGAAGTTCGAGTCGGTGGACGACCTGGTCGTGGCCATGGACCGCGATACGCAGCGGGCTCGCGCGATTCTGGTTCCGCAGTAGCTTCCTGATAAACTGCCCCACGCGCGTGCTGCAGTTCGCGGCGGCCGCGCCCTCGTTGTTCTTCGCGGACCGAATTGATGGAGTTGTTTCGTGGCACTCACTGCCGAGCAGAAAAAAGAGATCCTGGGTCAGTACGGCCTGCATGAGACCGACACCGGTTCGCCGGAGGCTCAGGTCGCCCTGCTGACCAAGCGCATCTCGGACCTGACCGAGCACCTCAAGCAGCACAAGCACGACCACCACAGCCGTCGTGGCCTGCTGCTGCTGGTCGGCCGTCGCCGCCGGCTGCTCAAGTACGTCGCTCAGGTCGACGTCGCGCGGTACCGCTCGCTGATCGAGCGTCTGGGTCTGCGTCGCTGACGCACCACTGATTCACGACCATCGCCAGGTCTGCTCCGGCAGGCCTGGCGATGGCTGTTGGTACGGGTAGTAACATAAAACTGTTTTGGGCCCAGCGCCCAAGACGTCGGAACGTCACACAGCGTCCGCCTGAACCTCGTGGGGCGGTCTTCGGTAGTGGCTGTCGGGTTTGACTCCCGGCCGCTTCGATCGACGGCCGTCAGCAGTAAGCGGGATGGTTTTCGGGTTTTCTGGATGCTCGCGTGTGACGATGCGACAGCAGTAACAAAGAGGAACCAGAAAAAACGGAACCCGCATAGGGCGGGCCCAGAGAGGTTATTGCGACATCCATGTCTGCAGTTGAAATTGAAGAGGGCGTGTTCGAGTCGACCGCCGTCATCGACAACGGGAGCTTCGGCACCCGCACCATCCGCTTCGAGACCGGCCGTCTGGCACGTCAGGCCGCCGGCTCCGTCGTCGCCTACCTGGACGACGAGACCATGCTCCTGTCGGCCACCACGGCCAGCAAGAGCCCCAAGGACCACTTCGACTTCTTCCCCCTGACGGTGGATGTCGAGGAGCGCATGTACGCCGCGGGCCGCATCCCCGGCTCGTTCTTCCGTCGCGAGGGCCGGCCCTCCACCGACGCGATCCTGACCTGCCGCCTGATCGACCGGCCGCTGCGCCCGTCGTTCGTCTCGGGCCTGCGCAACGAAATCCAGGTCGTCGTCACCGTGCTGAGCCTGGACCCCAAGGACCTGTACGACGTCGTGGCCATCAACGCCGCGTCGGCGTCCACCCAGCTGGCCGGTCTGCCGTTCTCCGGTCCGGTCGGTGGCGTCCGCGTCGCGCTGATCGAGGGTCAGTGGGTTGCGTTCCCGACCAACGAGCAGCTCGAGAAGGCTGTCTTCGACATGGTCGTCGCCGGCCGCAAGGTTGAAGGTGACGTCGCGATCATGATGGTCGAGGCCGAGGCCACCGACAACGTGATCGACCTGATCGCCGGTGGCGCCGGCGCCCCCACCGAGGCCGTCGTGGCCGAGGGCCTGGAGGCCGCCAAGCCGTTCATCGCCGCCCTGTGCACCGCCCAGGCCGAGCTGGCCGAGGCTGCCGCCAAGGAGACCGGCGAATTCCCGCTGTTCCCCGACTACGCCGACGACGCCTTCCAGGCCGTCGCCGCGGTGGCCACCGACGCGCTGTCGCAGGCGCTGACCATCGCAAGCAAGCAGGAGCGTGAAGAGCGCACCGACGAGATCAAGGTTGAGGTGCTCTCACGCCTCGCCGAGACCTATGCCGGCCGCGAGAAGGAGATCGGCGCGGCGTTCCGCTCGCTGACCAAGAAGCTGGTTCGCCAGCGCATCCTGACCGACCACTTCCGCATCGACGGCCGTGGCATCACCGACATCCGCGCCCTGAGCGCCGAGGTCGCCGTGATCCCGCGGGCGCACGGCAGCGCGCTGTTCGAGCGCGGCGAGACCCAGATCATGGGTATCACCACGCTGGACATGATCAAGATGGCTCAGCAGATCGACTCGCTCGGTCCCGAGACCACCAAGCGCTACATGCACCACTACAACTTCCCGCCGTACTCGACCGGTGAGACCGGCCGCGTGGGTTCGCCCAAGCGCCGCGAGATCGGCCACGGTGCGCTGGCCGAGCGGGCCCTGATGCCGGTGCTGCCGAGCGTCGAGGAGTTCCCGTACGCCATCCGTCAGGTCTCGGAAGCGTTGGGCTCCAACGGTTCCACCTCGATGGGTTCGGTCTGTGCCTCGACCCTGGCGCTGCTGAACGCCGGTGTGCCGCTGAAGGCCCCGGTTGCCGGTATCGCCATGGGCCTGGTGTCCGACGAGGTCGACGGCGAGACCCGCTACGTCGCCCTGACCGACATCCTGGGCGCCGAGGATGCCTTCGGTGACATGGACTTCAAGGTCGCCGGCACCAAGGACTTCGTCACCGCCCTGCAGCTGGACACCAAGCTGGACGGCATCCCGTCCAAGGTGCTGGCCGGTGCCCTGGCCCAGGCCAAGGACGCGCGTCTGACCATCCTGGACGTGATGGCCGAGGCCATCGACGAGCCGGACGAGATGAGCCCGTACGCGCCGCGCATCACCACCATCAAGGTGCCGGTCGACAAGATCGGTGAGGTGATCGGGCCCAAGGGCAAGGTGATCAACCAGATCACCGAGGAGACCGGTGCGAACATCTCCATCGAGGACGACGGCACCGTGTTCGTCGGCGCCTCGAACGGCGAGGCGGCGCAGGCGGCGATCGACAAGATCAACGCCATCGCCAACCCGCAGCTGCCCAAGATCGGTGAGCGGTTCCTCGGCACGGTGGTCAAGACCACCGATTTTGGCGCCTTCGTGTCCCTATTGCCGGGCCGTGACGGTCTGGTGCACATCTCCAAGCTCGGCAAGGGCAAGCGCGTCGCGAAGGTCGAGGACGTCGTGAACGTCGGCGACAAGCTGCGCGTGGAGATCGCGGACATCTCCGCGGACAACCGTGGCAAGGGTCAGAAGATCTCGCTGATCCTCGTGGATGAAGAGGGTGCGGCAGCGGCGGATTCGACCGCCGATGCTGCTGCCGAATCGGAGACTGCACCGGCAGATGCCGCGCCTGCAAACTCCTAAATCGACAACGCGCGACGGCCGGGGTTCTGCAGCGACATCGCTGCAGGCCCCGGCCGCCGTGCGCAAGACCAACCTCCCGGGCGGGCTGCGGGTCGTCACCGAACACCTGCCGCACGTGCACTCGGCATCGGTCGGCGTGTGGGTCAACGTCGGTTCACGCGACGAGGGCCCCAGTGTCGCCGGGGCCGCGCACTTCCTGGAACACCTGCTGTTCAAGTCGACCCCGACGCGCACCGCTGTCGAGATCGCCCAGTCGATGGATGCCGTCGGTGGTGAGCTGAACGCCTTCACCGCGCGCGAGCACACCTGCTACTACGCCCACGTGCTGGACAGCGACCTCGGGCTGGCCATCGACCTGGTATCGGACGTCGTGCTCAACGGCCGTTGTGCGGCAAGCGATGTCGAGCTGGAACGCGACGTGGTGCTCGAAGAGATCGCCATGCGCGACGACGATCCCGAGGACACCCTCGCGGATGTCTTCCTCGGCTCCATGTTCGGCAACCACCCCGTGGGCCGGCCGGTGATCGGCAGCATCGATTCGATCACGTCGATGACCCGCAACCAGCTGCACTCGTTCCATGTCCGCCGGTATACCCCGGACCGGATGGTCGTCGCCGTCGCCGGCAACGTCGACCACGACGAAGTTGTGTCCATGGTGCGCAAGCACTTTCGGCCGCACCTGGTGCGTGGCCGCAAGCCCGTGCCGCCGCGCAAGGGCGCCGGCCGCGTGCCGGGCACCCCGACGCTGCAGTTCGTCAAACGTGACTCCGAGCAGGCCCACATGTACCTGGGTGTGCGTACGCCGGGGCGCAACTGGGAACACCGCTGGGCGTTGTCGGTGCTCAACACCGCGCTCGGTGGCGGGTTGAGTTCGAGGCTGTTCCAGCAGATCCGGGAGAACCGTGGTCTGGCCTACTCGGTGTACTCCACGATCGACACGTTCTCCGATGCCGGTGCGCTGTCGGTGTACTCGGCGTGCCTGCCGGACCGCTTCGACGAAGTGGTCCGCGTGACCACCGACGTGCTGGAAGACGTTGCGCGCGAAGGCATCACCGCCGACGAATTGCGCATCGCCAAGGGCTCGATGCGCGGCGGTCTGGTGCTCGGGCTGGAGGATTCCGGTTCCCGGATGCACCGCATCGGCCGCGCCGAGCTGAACTACGGCAACCACAAGTCGATCTCGGACACGCTCGCGTCGATCGACGCGGTCACCCTCGAAGAGGTCAACGCCGTTGCGCGCGAACTGCTGACGCGGCCCTTCGGTGCCGCGGTACTGGGCCCGCACCGGTCCAAGCGCTCACTGCCGAAGCAGCTGCGCGCCATCGGCTAGGGATTTGTGCACGATTATCCGCGCAGGCCGCGGATTTTCGTGCACAAATCACGTCAGCGGCTGAGGCGAAGCGAGTTGTCCCGGCGCAGCACGAAGAAATACGGCTGTGCTTCGCCGCGGAGATCCATGGCGCCCAGGACGGCGTCGTCGGTCAGCTTGCGGAACACGTCGTTGATGGGCAGCTGGTCGTAAACCATTGTCGCGGTGTCGACTCCGCGATAGCGCGTGGTGCGCAACCGAGCCTTGGCCGAACGGGCCTGCAGTAGCGGGCGTAGCGCGGTGATGGTCTTGGCGACGGGAAGTCGGTGCAGGGGCACCTTGTTCGCCAGTCCGGCGCCGGAGAATGCCAGCACCGGGTTGAGCGGCCACAGCGTTTCGCCTGACGCGTCGGGGAAGAGCAGCGGGTGGACGGTCTCGGCGTCGATGAACTGCTTGCCCCACCAGCCGCTGGCTTCCAGCAGGCCGTCCATCGAATGTCCGGTGGGTACTTCGGCGCCGTGCCAGGTGCCGATCATGAAGTCGGGTTCGACGGCCGGCGCGGCATCGAAGATTTCGAGGGCTTGGGCCGCCGTGGTCGGCGGGGCGGGCAGCAGTTCCTGCAAGAGCATGGCCACGACAATACTTGACACCTGTCAAGAACGGCAGTGTCGGACGGGCGGAAAGTCATCGCCCGGCCAGCGCGACGCTGCGCTGACCGGGCGATGGGTATCAGGTTCGGGGGCTACAGCGCGACGCGGCCGAGCGGAATGTCGAGGTCCGCGGCGACCTGGCTGCACAGCAGCTCGCCGTCGTGCGTCGACAGGCCCTTGGCCAGCGCGGCATCGTTGCGGCACGCCGCCTGCCAGCCCTGGTCGGCGAGCTTGAGGACGTACGGCAGCGTCGCGTTGGTCAGTGCGTACGTCGACGTGCGCGGCACGGCGCCGGGCATGTTGGCCACGCAGTAGAAGACCGAGTCGTGCACGGCGAAGGTCGGGTCGTCGTGCGTGGTGGGCTTCGAGTCCTCGAAGCAGCCGCCCTGGTCGATCGCGATGTCGACGAGCACGGAACCCGACTTCATGTGGGCCACAGTCGAATTGGTCACGAGCTTCGGTGCCTTGGCGCCGGGGACCAGCACCGCGCCGATCACCAGGTCGGCCTGCTTGACGGCGTCTTCCAGGTCCAGGCTCGAGGAGTACCGGGTGTGGATCCGGCCGTTGAACTCGGCGTCGATCCGGCGCAGGGTGTCCAGGTTCAGGTCGAAGACAGTGACCTGCGCGCCCATGCCGCTGGCGATCTGTGCCGCGTGGAAGCCCGCGGTGCCACCGCCGATGACGACGACGTTGGCCGGGGCGACGCCGGGCACGCCGCCCATCAGGACGCCGCGGCCGCCATGGCTGCGCATCAGGTGGTAGGCGCCGACCTGGGCCGACAGCCGGCCTGCCACCTCGCTCATCGGGGCGAGCAGGGGCAGGCGGCCGTCGGCAGTCTGAACGGTTTCGTAGGCGATCGAGGTGGTGCCCGACGCCAGCAGTGCATCGGTGCACTCACGCGAGGCGGCCAGGTGGAGGTAGGTGAACAGGGTCTGGCCCTTGCGCATGCGGTGGTACTCGGCCGCGATGGGTTCTTTGACCTTCAGGAGCAGGTCGGCTTCGGCCCAGACCTGGTCCGCGGTGGTGACGATCTGCGCGCCGGCGGCCTTGAAGTCGGTGTCCGCGATCGCGGATCCTTCGCCGGCCCCGGCCTGGATCAGCACCTCATGGCCGTGCTTGATCAGTTCGGCGACGCCGGCCGGGGTGATGGCCACCCGGTACTCGTTGTTCTTGATTTCGGTCGGGATGCCGACGTGCATCTGGGGTTCTCCTCAGGGCGGATCAGGTGGTGTCCTAAGTGTGAATAAACGTCGAATGACCTGCAATATCTGTGATTATAATTCTCAATATGGCGCCTGGTAGTGAACGATCTTCGAATTCGCTGGTCCAGGAGGGGTCCCAGCCGAAGGATGTTCAGCCCGTCGAACTCGACGACATCGACCGGCAGATCGTGACCGCGCTGCATGCCGACGCACGCATTCCCAACAGCGCGTTGGCGGAGCTGGTCGGCATCGCCGCTTCGACCTGTCACGGCCGGGTCCGCCGGCTACAGCAGCTCGGGGTGATCCGCGGTTTCCATGCCGACATCGATCCGGCGGCCATCGGCCTGGGTCTGCAGGCGATGATCTCGGTGAGCCTGCAATCCGGGGCCCGGGCGCGCATTCGCGACTTCATCGCCCATATGCGGCGGCTGCCACAGGTGATGGACGTCTACTTCCTGGCCGGCGCCGACGACTTCATCCTGCACGTCGCCGCGCGCGACACCGCACACCTGCGGGCGTTCGTGGTCGAGCACCTCAACGCCGACGCCGATGTGGCCGGCACCCAGACATCGCTGATCTTCGAGCACCTGCGCGGCGCGTCGCCGCTGTAACCGGTTGCCGCAGTTCAGGATTGGGTGGCAGCCTTGAGTTCGGCGAGTGCCTCGCGGATGTGCTCGGCGAGGCTACGCTCGGCCGGATCGGCGAGCCACTGGTCGAACGCCACCTTGAAAACCGCGATACCGGTCTCGGCGACAAGGCCGGCCGCGGGGTCGGCGACGCCGCGGCGGCGCAGCGCGTCGGCGATGCTCGTCGCCAACGACGCGAGCTTGATGAGTTCGCGCTCCTGCAGGCTGGGGTTGGCATTGATCACCGTCTGACGTCGGCGCGCGTGCGGGCGGCGCTCGGCGAAGAAATCCGACACCGATTCCAGTGCCGCGGCGACGGCGTCGAGCGGCGCGGTGGCTGCGGGGGCGTCGTCGATGGCTGTCTCGAGCGCGTCGGCGAGTTCGCGGCCCCGAAACAGCACCTCGCGCTTATCGGTGAAGTGCCGGAAGAACGTGCGTTCCGTGAGGCCGGCACGAGCGGCGATCTCGGCGACCGTCGTCTCGTCGAAGCCCTGCTCCAGATACAGCTCCAGGGCGGCCTGCTCGAGGCGGCCCTGCGCGTTCGGTTCCCATCGGCCCACGGGCGGATTGTAGGCGATGTCAGTGACTGTCAGCACGACTGATGACAGTGGCTGACATCGGGTGTACGTTTGGTGATGTCATGGACTGACATCACCTGAGGAGTTGAAACCATGCGCATATTCGTCACCGGCGCCAGCGGGCACATCGGATCCGTGGTCGTCCGCGACCTGCTCGAAGCGGGTCACCACGTCACCGGCCTGGCCCGATCGGACGCCTCGGCCGCCGCCGTCGCCGCCGCGGGCGCGCAGGTGCACCGCGGCAGCCTGGATGACCCGGACGGCCTCGCTGCCGCGGCTGCCGCTTCCGACGGCGTCATCCATCTGGCCTTCAAGCACGACTTCGCCAATTACGCCGACTCGCTCCAGGCGGACCTGCGGGCGGTAGAGGCCATGGGGGAGGCCCTGGCGGGCTCGGGCAAGCCGTTCGTGAACACCTCGGGCACGCTCATGCTGGCCTTCGGTGAGCCGGGCCGGCTCGGTACCGAAGACGCCGACGTCGACCGGTCGGCACCGCGCGGCGCATCAGAACGGGCGACGCTCGCGCTGGCCGAACGCGGCGTGCGGTCATCGGTGGTCCGGCTCGCCCCGACCGTGCACGGGGACACCGATCACCACGGCTTCATCCCCAGCCTCATCGAATTCGCCCGTGCAGCAGGACGATCCGGGTATCAGGGTGACGGTTCGAATCGATGGCCGGCGGTGCACACCGTCGATGCCGCGCGGCTCTACCGGCTGGCCGTGGAGTCGGCACCCGCCGGCTCGGTCTTGCACGGCGCGGCTGAACAGGGCATCGCCTTCCGCGACATCGCGCAGGCGATCGGCGACGGTCTGGGCGTGCCGGTGCAACAGATTCCGGCGGACGAGGCCCCGGCCCACTTCGGTTTTCTCGCGGGCTTCGCCGCCCTGGACAACCCGACCTCCAGTGAAAAGACGCAGGCCCTGCTCGGCTGGGATCCCGTACGTCCGACCCTGCTCGAAGACCTCAAGGCCGGTCACTATTTCGCGCCCCGGGCCGGCTGAGGCAGCGGGCGGCTAG